>NZ_JBITCU010000014.1:0-190208 GCF_044453545.1 Streptomyces sp. NPDC051664
CGAATACGCCCAGTATGAGGACGCCCCTCCGCCTTGCGATGCACCGCATCTGACGCCGCGCGCTGATCCACCAGGGATTACGGGACAGCCCTTAGCGGGCGTGGTGTTCGAAGCTTCGTTCAGGCAGCGCAGCGGCCAGTTGAAGTACCGAGCGAATCGTTCGGTGGTCGTGAGTGTCCTAACGGTATGGCTCTGGCCGCCCACCTGGCGGGATGGGCGGGCCCGGTGTGGGTGTGGAGTCAGAGGGGTGGCGGCCTTGGCGGGGGTGCGCTTGCGGGCGCGGCTCGGCGTCGGCGGGGGCAGCCTGAGTAAGTGCGCGCCGCGCAGATCACGCGTACCCTCGCGGACCTCTCCCACTCCCCCTTCCGCGCTCAGCCGTTGTGGCGGGCCACGAACTCCTCGACCGTCCCGGCAATCAACGCAGGATCTTCCAGCGGCATGGCGTGACTGACTCCCGGCAGCACGCGGGTCTCGGAGTGCGGCAGCCAGGACGCGAGTTGAGCACTTCGCGCTCGGTGTGGCGTGCTGAGCCGCTCTCCCTCCCCGCCGACGACCAGCAGTACGGGAGCGGTGACGGTGGCCGCTTCCGCTGAGCCAAAGGACCATGCGGCGAAGGCGGCGCCCTCGGCGGTGAAGAAGTATTGGCTGCTCGCAACAGCCTCTTGCAGATCGTCCTCGCCGAGTTCGCGTACGAACACCTTTCGGAAATCCGGCCCGCTTACACCTCCGAGGAACAGGTCGAAGGCGTGCTCGTAGTCCCCCTCGCGCGCCGCCTCAACAGCGCGAGCCATCGCCGGGTTCTTCGGCTCGTCCGGCGCATAGGGGAACGCAGCCTCCAGCAGGACGAGCGAACGCACCAGGTCGGGCCGGGCGTGGGCGAGTTGCAGGGCGACGGAGGCGCCGGAGGAGTGGCCGACCACGTGAGCGTGCCGAAGGTCCGCTGCCTCCGTTACTCGTACGGCGTGCTGGGCGTGGGCAGCCACGCTGACACCTCTCGTCAGGTCCTTGCTCTGCCCGTAACCGGCCCGGTGCACGTTCAGCACGCGGTGCCCGTCCTCGACGAGGCGACGTCCCGCCGGGACCAACCACCCCGCAGAGAACGACCCGTGCAGCAGCAGCACGGCGTCACCCTCGCCTTCGTCAGTGAATGCGATCTGCGCGTCACCAACATCCAGACACTTCTCCACGGCTCTCCATGGCACGTCGTCACAAACGCCTGTGCCCAAGTCTCCGGGCACCCGTCCAAGATGCGCTTACCTACACATAACGCGGCGCGAGCGGTAAATATTCGACCTGACGCTCCGGGTCGTGCACCCGGATCTCCTTGAGCTGCGCGGACTGCACTGCGTACTTGATGCTCGTCTTCGACACGTGCCGGTAGGCGTCACGGCGTTTCTGCAAGGCACCGTTGTAGAGGGAGCAGTGATCGCGCAGCATCTCGCCCAGTGCGATCGCTGACCGTGATCCGCCAGTACATCGAAGGCCAGAAGCGGCCTATCTGAGCGTAACGACAGAGGCGGAGCGAACTCCGGCGCTTCGCGCCTCGGGGCTTAGAATGCGTTCTCCTCCCCGGCTGAAACCGGGGATACCCACGCAAGAACAGGGATGGATGACTCGACCTGTGCATCGGCCCAACGAGTTCGACCCGGAGGACGGCAGCAGGGGTGCGCTGCCGTCGTGGCCTGCCCGGATACCCGCCCTGTGGATCGTGGACGCCGTGCGGCACGGTGATCGTGCCGAGCAGCTCGCCCCCGGCATCCTCGACGCCGGGGAACAGCGGCGCGCCGAGAGCTTTGCCGCATCGGCCGACCGCCGCTGCTATGTCGCGGCCCATGTGGCGCTGCGGATACTGCTCGGTGCCCGGCTGGGCGTCGAACCCCGCGACGTACGGGTGGTCCGCGAGCCGTGCCCGTCCTGCGGTGGTCCGCACGGCCGGCCCGCGACCGACGGCGGGGTGCACTTCTCGCTCTCGCACAGCCGGGACCTGTCGCTGCTCGCGTTCGCCGCCGTCCCGCTGGGCGTCGATGTGGAGGCCGTACCGGGCAGTGAGGCCGCGGCGGAGGTCGGTGCGATGCTGCATCCGGCGGAGTCCCGGGAGCTGGCGGCGCTCCCTGCGTCGGACCGGCCCGTCGCCTTCGCCCGGGCCTGGACGCGCAAGGAGGCATATCTCAAGGGCGAGGGCATCGGGCTGGCCCGCGATCTCTCCCTCGACCATCTGGGCACCGGGCCCGTGCCGCGGCCCGGGCCCGCGGGCTGGACGGTCGCCGATGTGCTGGTTCCGGCCGGCTATGCGGCCGCGGTGGCCGTCCGTGCGGCGGGGCAGCCACCCGTCGCGGACGGCCACCGGCGAAAATGATCCGGCGGGCAGAGCAGGACGACCGACCGATACGGAGGAGTGGGCAGATGCCGCACGAACGAGCTGGACAGCAGGCGCGGCCGGAGGACCTCACCGATGTGGCCCGGCTGGTGACGGCGTATTACACGCTGCAACCCGATCCGGCCGAGGTGGACCAGCGGGTCGCGTTCGGCACCTCCGGCCACCGCGGTTCGTCGACGGCCACCGCGTTCAACGAGGACCACATCGCCGCGACCAGCCAGGCCATCAGCGAGTACCGGGCCTCGCAGGGCACGGACGGGCCGCTGTTCCTCGGGGCGGACACCCATGCGCTGTCGGAGCCCGCTCGGGTCACCGCCATCGAGGTGTTCGCCGCCAACGACGTGACGGTGCTGATCGACTCCGCCGACGGCTACACCCCGACCCCGGCGGTGTCGCACGCGATCCTCACCCACAACCGGGGCCGTACGTCGGGTCTCGCCGACGGTGTGGTGGTGACGCCGTCCCACAATCCGCCCGGCGACGGCGGGTTCAAGTACAACCCGCCGAACGGCGGCCCGGCCGGGTCCGAGGCGACCGGCTGGATCCAGGATCGGGCCAACGAAATCATCGCGGCCGGCATGAAGGACGTACGGCGGCTGCCGTACGTCCGCGCGCTGGCGGCGCCGACCACCTCGACGTACGACTTCCTCGGCAGCTACGTGACGGATCTGCCGTCCGTGCTCGACCTCGACGCGGTCCGTGCCGCCGGGGTACGGATCGGCGCGGACCCGCTGGGTGGCGCATCGGTCGCGTACTGGGGGCGCATCGCCGAACAGCACCGGCTCGATCTGACGGTCGTCAATCCGCTGACCGACCCCACCTGGCGGTTCATGTCGCTGGACTGGGACGGCAGGATCCGGATGGACTGCTCCTCGCCGTACGCGATGGCGTCGCTGATCGAGCAGCGCGACCGCTACCAGATCTCCACCGGCAACGACGCGGATGCCGACCGGCACGGCATCGTCACCCCGGACGCCGGGCTGATGAACCCGAACCACTACCTCTCGGTAGCCATCAACTACCTGTTCGCACACCGCGCACAGTGGCCGGCCGCGGCGGGCGTCGGCAAGACGCTGGTGTCGTCGGGAATGATCGACCGGGTCGCCGCCGATCTCGGACGGCAGCTGGTCGAGGTGCCGGTCGGTTTCAAGTGGTTCGTGGACGGGCTGGTCGACGGGTCGTTCGGGTTCGGCGGCGAGGAGTCGGCCGGTGCCTCGTTCCTGCGCCGTGACGGTTCGGTCTGGACGACCGACAAGGACGGCATCATCCTGGCGCTGTTGGCGTCGGAGATCCTCGCAGTGACGGAGAAGTCTCCGTCGGAGCAGTACGCGGCACTCACCGCGCGCTTCGGTGAGCCCGCGTACGCCCGCATCGACGCCCCCGCCGATCGCGAACAGAAGGCGGTACTCGCCAAGCTCTCGCCGGAGCAGATCACAGCCGACACACTGGCCGGCGAACCGGTCACGGCGGTGCTCACCTCGGCTCCGGGCAACGGCGCGCCGATCGGCGGCATCAAGGTGACCACGGAAAACGCCTGGTTCGCCGCCCGCCCCTCGGGCACCGAGGACGTCTACAAGATCTACGCGGAGTCGTTCCTGGGCTCCGATCACCTCGGCCGGGTGCAGGACGAGGCCAAGGCGGTCGTCTCGGCGGCCCTGGGCGCCTGAGCCGGTCGCGAAGGCAGAAAGAGCCGCCTCCCGTGACCTCGGCCGTCGCGGGAGGCGGCTCTGTGGTGAAGGGTGTACGTGCCGCTGCGTCGGGAAATGTCGGCGGTGACCCACAAGCACATAAAGGGGCCAATAGATAGAATTCGAGCATGGTAGACCGGCCTGTCACGTCGACCGCGCCCGAACTCGTGCTCGAAACCGATGCAGGACCCACGGTGATGAGTCCGAGCCGGGATTACCACGTCGGCCGCGACCCCCTGAGCGACATCGTCATCGACGACGTCCGGGTGTCGTGGCACCATGCGGTGCTCCGGCCGGTGGCCGACCACTGGTCCCTGGAGGACGAGAACAGCACGAACGGTACGTACACCGGGGGCAAGCGCATCCATGAGTCGGGCGTGGGCCCCGGCAGCGTCATCCGGTTCGGTCACCCCGCGGACGGGCCGTGCGCCGTTCTGGTCGGCCAAGAACCCCCGTCCCCCGCACTGCACCCGGCCGACCGCCCATCCGCCGTCTCCATGCCCGCGGCCACCGGCACGTTCCGGCAGCCGACCACCGTGCGGCCGCGGCCCGTCCATACCGTACGCATCGGCCGCAGCGCCGAAAACGACCTCGTCGTCGACGACCTGACCGTCTCGCACCGGCACGCCGAACTGCGGGCCCATCCGGACGGCACGTACGAGATCGTCGACCTCGGCTCGCACAACGGCACGTATCTCAACGGCCAGCTGGTCGGCCGCGCCCCGGTCGCCGCCGGTGACATCGTCGGCATCGGTCACTCCGAGTTCTCTCTGGTCGGCGACGTGCTGCAGGAGTTCGTCGACACCGGTGAGGTCTCGCTCGATGTGCAGGACCTGGCGGTCACCGTGGACGGGGGCCGCAAGACCCTGCTCGACGATGTCTCCTTCCCGGTGGGCGAGAAGTGTCTGCTCGGCGTGGTGGGTCCGAGCGGCTCCGGCAAATCCACCCTGCTCAACGCACTGACCGGCCTCCGGCCGGCCGACGAGGGCAGCGTCCTCTACGACGGCCGAGACCTCTACCACGACTACGCCGAGCTGCGCCATCGCATCGGGCTCGTCCCGCAGGACGACATCCTGCACTCCCAGCTGACCGTGCACCGCGCCCTCGGGTACGCCGCCGAACTCCGCTTCCCGCACGACACCCACCCGTCCGAACGCCGGGCCCGGGTCACCGAAGTGATAGGTGAGCTGGCTCTGGAAAAGCGGACGGAGCAGCCGATCCACAGCCTCTCCGGCGGCCAGCGCAAGCGCGTCAGCGTCGCGCTGGAGCTGCTGACGAAGCCGTCGCTGCTCTTCCTCGACGAGCCGACCTCGGGGCTCGACCCCGGCATGGACCGCTCGGTCATGCATATGCTCCGGGGGCTCGCCGACGACGGGCGTACGGTCATCGTCGTCACGCACAGCGTCCTCAGCCTCGATGTCTGCGACCGGCTGCTGGTGCTCGCCCCCGGCGGGAAGACCGCCTACTACGGGCCGCCGGACGATGCGCTCCCCTTCCTCGGGTTCGAGCAGTGGCCCGAGGCGTTCGAGGCGTTCGAGAACGACCGGGACCGGGACTGGTCGGCGGAGTACCGCGCGTCCCCGTTCCACCGGCAGTACATCGCGAACTCCACCGCGCAGCCCCGGCTGCCGCATGCCGCGGTCGCGCCGGTCGCCCCGCCGCCGAAGACCCGGAGCGGGGGCGCTCAGCTGCGGACGCTGGTCCGCCGGTACGCCGCCGCGCTGAGCGCCGACCGGACCTTCCTGGCCATCATGATCGCTCTGCCTTTCGTGATGGGCGCGATGACCCGGGCCCTGGCCGGCAGCCGGCTGACCCAGGACACGGCGATCAACGCGCTGCTGATCCTCTGCGTGGGCGCTGTGCTGACCGGCGCCGCCAATGCCGTACGGGAGCTGGTCAAGGAGCGGGCGATCTATCAGCGGGAGCGGGCCGTCGGGCTGTCCAGATCGGCGTATCTGATGTCCAAAGTGGTTGTCCTGGGCACCATTACGGTGCTGCAGGCCGTGGTCCTGACCCTCGTCGGCCTGGCGGGCGTCGATCTGAACGCCCCGGACGGCAAGGGCGTGCTCCTGCCACCGCTGGTCGAAATGACACTGGCCGTGGCCCTGTTGTCGTTCACGGCGATGATGCTCGGTCTGCTCGTCTCCGCACTGGTGCGCAAGGAGGAGGTCACCATGCCGCTGCTGGTGCTCCTCGCGATCATCCAGGTCGTCTTCTGCGGTGCGCTGCTGAAACTGCACGGCGTGCCCGGGCTCGAGCAGTTGGCGTGGCTGGTGCCGTCCCGGTGGGCACTCGCGGCGATGGGCGGGACCATCGGGCTCGGCAGGATCGTGCCGGGAAAGGTGAGCTCGGATCCGCTGTTCGACCACTCCGCGGCAGCGTGGCTGCTGAACATGGGGATGCTGGTGGTGCTGTCGGTCGTCTTCGGACTGGTGGTGGCGCGGCTGCTCCGCCGGCACGAGCCCGTCATCATGCGGAAGTAGCGGAGGCGGGGAGCCCATGGCGACACCGGAGTTCCGCCCCACACACGTGGTCCCCCCGGACGGGATGTCCGCCTGGGAGGCACCCGACATGTCCCGGCCGACCGAGCCGCTCGACCCACTGCTCCCCGTCCAGCTGGTCGGCCGGCGCGGCGACTGGGGGCGGATCCTCTGCGCGAACGGCTGGTCGGCATGGGTCGACGGCCGGCTGCTCGTCGCCGTACCGCACGGCCCGCCGGAGCCCGGACAGCCGCTCGCGCGCACCGCGGACCCCCGGCCGCTGATGGCGCAGGTCCAGGAGTCGCTGGCCCGGTACCGGGGCGCCGCGGAGGAGCTGGCCGAGGGCCGGATCGACGGGGAGGCCTTCCGCCGTCGTACCCAGGGGCTGCGGGTGGGCATGGTTGTCGACGGCGAGGCGGTGTGGCTGTACGACACCGAGCACGAGCGCTGGGTGTACTGCGAGGGGACGCAGCTGACTACGTACGCGGCCTCGGCCGGTCCGGGCCGCCCGATCGAGGCCCCTTTGCACTCCGGGACCGACGAGGTGCACACACCGGAACCTGAGCCGACGCAGATCGTCGACCCCCAGCGGCTGGCCGCCCACCGCCCGGCGGATACCGCCGATGCCGAGCCGACGCAGCTCCTGGGGTCCGCCGACGAGCCCGGGTCGGACACCGCGTATCCACCCATCCGGACGGGTGATGCATGATGTCCCCCGCCTCCGCGCCGGGCCACCCGTACTCGCCGGACCCGCATCAGGACACGGTGCCGCCCGTGGGCCGACCGTCCGATCTGCTCGGCAGGCAGATCGCGGGTTACCGGGTGGAGAGCGAGATCGGCCGCGGCGGCATGGCGGTCGTGTACCGCGCCAGGGATCTGCGGCTGGACCGGACGGTCGCGCTCAAGCTGCTCGCCCCCGAACTCGCCCGCAACGACACCTTCAGGAAGCGGTTCACCCATGAGTCGAGGGTGGCCGCCGCGATCGACCATCCGCATATCGTGCCGGTCTTCGAGGCCGGGGAGACCGAGGGCATCCTCTACATCGCGATGCGTTACGTCGCCGGCCAGGACCTGCGCGCCCTCATCGACCGTCAGGGACCGCTGCAGATCGCGGCGGCGATCCGGATCGCCGCGCAGGTGGCGTCCGCGCTCGACGCCGCACACGACCACGACCTGGTGCACCGGGACGTCAAACCCGGCAACATCCTGGTCACTGCGGGCACGGACAGCGACCACCCGGAGCATGTGTACCTCACGGACTTCGGGCTGACGAAGAAGTCACTGTCGCTGACCGGGTTCACCTCGGTGGGCCACTTCGTCGGCACGCTCGACTACGTGGCACCCGAGCAGATCTCCGGCCGTCCGGTGGACGGCCGGTGCGATGTCTACAGCCTGGCCTGTGTGGTCTTCGAGACGATGGCCGCCGTACCGCCGTTTCAGCGGGACGACGACATGGCGCTGTTGTGGGCCCATCAGTTCGACCCGCCGCCGCCGCTGACCGGCCGACGCCCCGATCTCCCGTCCGCCGTCGACGACGTCCTGGCGAAGGCCCTGGCCAAGAGACCTGACGACCGGTACGACTCCTGTCTGCAGTTCGTCGCCGCGCTGCGCTCGGCAGCGCGGAGCACGGTGCGGAAGGCCCGTCCGCCGACGCAGGTCGACCAGCGAATCGGTGCATGGGCCACCGGGCCCGAACCACCGCCCGCGCCGCCGCACTGGGCGCTTCCCGTATTCCCGGAGTTCGTACGCCCGACGGTGCTCGCGCCGCCTCAGCCTTCCGTCGGCACCTCTCCGCGCCGGTCGACCCTGGAGGCGAACAGACCGCCGAGGAAACCGGTGACCAGGCCCCAGAGGGCGGCGACAGCGAGTGCGGACCACCGTGGTCGCACCGTCAGCTCACCGCCGAGGCCGCCGCCGAGGTCTCCGATGCCGAGCAGCGACACGCCGTAGTGCGCGGAGACCCTCGCGACGAGACAGATGGTCAGCACGGTCAGGACGAGCGCCACCGCCATGTGTACGGCATGCTGCCAGGGCCGTATCCGGGCCGGTGAGCGGACCGCCATGAGGAACGCGGCAGCCACGGTCAGCACGGCGGCGACGACGACCAGCCACCACGCCCGTCCGTCCTGTTCGGCGAGCGTGGAGACATTGACCGTGGAGATGTCCGGCGTACGCAGTACGGAATCGAGCATCTGGGGCATCGGCAGCCCGAACGGGCCGTCCACCTTCCCCTCCCATGACGCGCCGAGCCCCAGCGTGTAGGCGAGCCAGACCAGGTTCGGCAGCCCCAGGAGGATCACGGCGAACGTGTCGGCCGGGTGCCCCCGGACCGCCAGGACGACGAGTGCGACCACCAGACCCACGACGACGCACCCCAGCAGCAGCGCGACCATCGCGTACGCGGCCGGGCGCACCGACTCCTGGAAGCGCAAGAAGCGGCCCGGGAGCGGGGCACTGCGCGATACGAGCAGGGCCAGGACGAGGATGCCGGCCAGCCAGATCAGGCCGAGTACGAGGGTGAGGGGGATGTCGGTCCGGAACCCGACCTTCGGGGAGACGCCCAGCAGGTCCGCGACGGCCGCCTCCGTCGCGTCGCGCACGGGAATGTCGAAGCTCGCTCTGGCCAGGACCGACAGGCCGATGAGGACCAGTGCCCACAGCACCGCCACCCGGGCGGCCCAGCCGGCGAGTTCGCGCGTGCCCGCGACGGCCCGGTGGCGCAGCGGCCGCAGAAATCCCGCGGCGATCACCAGGGCGCCGGCCAGGGTCACCGACAGCGGAAGCACCGAGAACTCCGCATGGGTCGTGGCGAGGTCCCCCGCGTTGCCCGAGAGCTCCACGGATCCGCCTGCCGCCATCACGACGACGGCCGCGACGACGCGCGGGAAGGCGCTGCCGGGCAGGCCGGCCGCGCCCGCCGCCCAGAGGCCGAGGGCGGCCGTGGCGACCATGACCACCAGCCCGGCGAGCACCGTCAGGAGGGCGTGACCCCAGCCGTGCGCGGGGCTCGGCGCACGGCTGCGGTCGCTGGATGCCTGTTGGCTCACGCTGCCACGCTAGGCAGGCGCGGGGCGGACCGCCCCTTGGGAGGGGCCGACAGCGTCAGCTTGCGAGGCGTGCCGTTCGCGCGCACACAATGAGCGCACACGGGAACAAAGGGGGACTGAGATCCTTACGTGGGGAGGAAGAGGCCGTGAGCAGCCAACCGCCGTCGCCCGACCGCCCGACAGGCCCCCCTTCCGGCCCACTGTCGGGCCCCACGCAACCGGCGTCCGTGCCGCCACCGCCCGGTACTCCGTCCGGCTCCGTCGGCGGGCACCGCCTCCCGGGACCGTGTCACCGGAGTCCTCTGCGATGGTCTCGGTCTCCGGGAACGAGTCCCCGGCCGGTTACTCGTCCGCCTGAGCGGCGCCGGTGACTTGTGGATGTGCCGTGCCGGGCACCCGGCGCGGCGGCCGCACCACGGCACCGATCCCTCCGCGCACGCGAACGGCCTGCCGGAACGGAGGACCGTCCCGGCAGGCCGCCTTGGATCACACGCCACTCACACGGAGTTCTCCGGCTGAGCGCCCGTCACTTCCCGTAGTACGCGTTGTAGATCGACACGGACGACTTGTTGCCCTTCTTGTCCGTGACATTGGCCCTGTAGGAGATCGACTTCCCCTTGGCCGGGTTCTTCACCGAGATCTTGCCCGACTTGACGGTGACCTTCTTCCAGGTCTTACCGGCGTCGTAACTGACGTACACCGTCAGCGACTTGAGGTTCGCACCGGCGGCGGCACCCAGCACCGTCACCGGAACGGACGCGGTCCTGCCCGCGGTGACCTTGCTGTCCAGGGTCACCGTGGGCGAGAAGCGCACCGTGGAGGCCGGCAGCTGTGCGACCGAAGAGGTCTTCTTCGACCGGAAGGTCCAGCTGGCGTCGATCCGGGAGGACGCCGACGCCACCTTCGCCGACCGCCTCACGGAGGTCGTGAGCCGGTACTCGGCATCACCGGAAGAGACCTTGAAGAAGCTCTGCCCGTCCAGTGCGTCCGCGTTCTCGGCGACCTTGGTGCCGTTGCGGTACAGCGACGTCTTCACCGAGGTGTAGGCGGACGAGCCGGCGTGGGTCTTGCCGTCGGCAAAGAGCGGCAGCGCACCGACGAGGTCGTTCCCCTCGCGGAACAGCCCGTACGACTTGTCCATCCTCGGGCCGAACACAGCCGTGTTGAAGGTCTTCCCGTAGCTCTTGCCCGCTGCGAAGGTCTGCGGTGCACCCAGCGTGTAGAACGCGTCGGTCACCGGGAAGCCGTCGGAGTCGACCCCGCTGTACTGCTCGAAGTCGAAGCTCCACTTCACCTTGTTCGCAGTCGAGAGATAGAGCGTGCGGGTGGCGGGGAGCTTCTGCTCCGACGAGACAGAGACGTTGGAGAACGATCCGGGCACGTAGCCCCACGGGGCGATCCCACCGGTCTTCCCGGCGGCGGACGCGCCGAGCCCGATCTTCACCTTGGCCAGCTGAGCAGTGGTGAACTTCTTGGTGTAGCCGGTCGCGACCTGCTTCACCGGCCCGCCGAGCACCACGTTGTAGCCGGTCGATGAGCCCTTGGTCCAGATACCGGACCAGAACTGGGACAGCGAGCCGTCGGTCACCTGCGCGCCCAGATGGGCGGTGCGGAACCCCTTGAACGAGTCGAGCCACCAGCCGAAGTCGTAGCCGCTCTGCTCGGTCTCGATCTGGATGTCAGCCGAAGCGAACTGCGACTTCGCGGCCGTGTCGGGCACCGTGATGTCCACCGGCTTCGTCTTCCGCGCGTCGAGCGTCACGGTGACGTCCTTGGTGACGCTCAGCTTCGGCTGGAAGATCCAGTCGGTGCCCTTGGCGAGGTCTGTCGGGTCCACGAAGATGCCGGCGTTGACCGCGTAACTCCCCTTGGGGACACGCACCTTCACCGTTCCGGTCGGTCCCGTCGGGTCCAGCCACACGTCCGCCACGTCCCCGCTGATACCGACGAGGCTCGTGTCGTAGAGCGCGGCGGACTTCCCCTGCCGGTCGAGATGCTTGAGCGTCACGGTGTACGACTCGGCCTCGCGCTCGACCGCGGCCGCGGTGCGGACGGTCTGGCCGCCGCCGCTGCCGGCGACATAGGCGGAGTAGCTGCCGTCCGCCGTGCCACCGAGCCTGGTGTCGACGGTCAGCGGTACCTCGGCGGTACCGCCCGCGGGGACGGTGACCTTGTCTGCGCCGAGGGTGAAGAAGCCGGCCGGCGCGGGCTTGCCCTTCGGGCCGGTGGCCGTCACCGCCAGGTCGAGGGTGACGTCCGTCGTACCGAGGTTGCGATACGTCACCTTCTTGGCGACCGGGGTGTCATCGGTGTGCGGCCACTGCTGCACCCCGAAGCCGACCGAAACCGGATCGGCCACGACACTCTGGCCGATGGCCCGGTCGACAGCGATCCGGCCCGAGCCCTGCTCGAACGGCGTGTACGCGCCCGGCTTCGTGGACGCCGTCAGCGCGCCCTTCAGCTCGGCGTACTTCCACTCCGGGTGCTCCTGCTTGAGCAGCGCCGCGGCGCCCGCCACGTGCGGGGTCGCCATCGACGTACCGGAGATCGTCAGATAGCCCGGCGGGTTCTGCCCGACCTCCTGGTCGATGACGGAACCGGGTGCGGCGGCGGCCGTGATGTCCACACCGGGTGCGGTCACATCGGGCTTGATCGCACCGTCGCCGATACGCGGACCGCGGCTGGAGAATTCGGCCAGCTTGTCGTTGTCGTCGACCGCGCCGACGGTCAGCGCGGCGTCCGCACTGCCCGGCGAGCCGACCGTGCCGGCCCCGCCCTCCCCCTCGTTGCCCGCCGCGATGGCGAACAGGACGCCCTTCTCCGCCGACAGCTTGTTCACTTCGGCTTCGAGCGGGTCGATCTCGGGGCTGTCGGCGCCGCCCAGACTCAGGTTGACGATGTCGGCGCCCTGCTCGGCCGCCCACTCCATGCCGGCCAGGATGCCGGAGTCCTCACCGTAGCCGCTGTCGTCGAGCACCTTGCCGTTCAGCAGCTTGGCATCCGGGGCTACGCCCTTGAACTTCCCGTCCGACTTGGCGCCCGTGCCGGCCGCGATGGACGCCACATGGGTGCCGTGCCCGAAGCGGTCGACCGCGTCGGCCGACGCGGAGAAGTTCTTCTCGGCGAGGATCTGGCCCTGGAGGTCGGGGTGGGTGGCGTCCACACCGGTGTCCAGGACAGCGATCTTGACGCCCTTGCCGGTGTAACCGGCCTGCCACGCGGCCGGCGCACCGATCTGGGGCACGCTCTTGTCGAGGCTCGCCCGACGCACCCCGTCCAGCCAGACCCGGTCGACACCGGAGGCCGTGGCGCGGTCGGCGCTGCCCGAGCGCTTGCTGGTGAGCGCCTGCCAGATGTCCTTGGCATCGTTCTTCGGGGTGGTCAGCGCGTCGGCGTTCAGCGATTTCAAGGTCCGGCGGACCTTCGTACCACCCGCTTCGCGGACCTCGGCCTTGGCTGCGGCGGCCTGCCCGCCCCGATACCCGACGATCAGTTTCAGGCCCGCCTTCTGGGCCTTGCGGTTCACCGCGCGGTTCAGCTCGGTGACGTCGAAGAGCCGCTCATCGAGCTTGCCGTCGGCGATCAGGCGCCGGGCGTCGATCGGAACGAGGAGCGTGTGCCCGTCGCGTATGCGCGTGGCCACGGGTATGTGTTCGCGCCCCTTGGCGGGCTCGAACGCCACGACACGGCCCTTGGCGCCCACGGAGACGCGGTCACCGGTGATGAGCGTGATCTGGTGCGGGGCCACGAACTGTGTGCCCGTGGCCCTCGCCTGCGTGCGATCCGCTGTCGCCACGGCCGGGGTGGTCATGCCCGCCGCGAGCGCCACGGCGGCTGCCGCGGCAAGGGTGGATACGCACGCACTCTTCACATGTCTGTGCAAGTCTCCCCCTGGAGATCAAGTGGTTCCTCACGAACCGCCAGTTCCGCGGGGTCACGCACAAGTCTCCGCACCCCCCGGTCGACGCATTATGACCGAGCGGCACCCGAACGCATGAACATTTCGGCGACACGCGTGCGGAGTTGACGGAAATACACCTATGGGTATGGAAAAGCACTCATGGTACGGAAACGGTCGGCCGTGGCGGTGTCGCCATCCCGCTGCTGATGAAGAAGCTCGGGTGCGGCGGCCGGTTGCACGCGGTGTTCTGTCTTCTCCGAGGAGCGCCGGGCGCCGTGGCGTAAGGCGGCAGAAACGTCCCAGGCTGCCGTGATCGCCGGAGCCGAGGCGACCGAACAGGGCCGGTATGCATAGGAGACGACCTCGAAGAAGGCGGTCCCGCATCCCCAGATGTCGGTCGAGGACTGACGCGCGTCCGCCCCGCTCCCGGGCGCTGTTCCGGGGGCGGGGCGGTTCGGTAGCTGCGCCCAGCCATAGGCGCGAATGTGATGAGTCCACGGTAGCGGGCCGGTATGACAACCGGCCCGGGCCAGAGGCCATGCGACTTTTCGAAATAGGTGACACCTGATCTTGTGGTTGATACCACCCCGGGAAACGCCGAAGCCATACCGGATTTCTGCTGTGCCCGTTCCCGCGGCCCGCACAGCGGTAGCGTCGGGTCCCATGATCGTATGGCTCAACGGCACCCACGGCGCAGGCAAGACGACGACCAGTGCACTTGTGCAGCAGCTGATCCCGGATTCACGGGTGTTCGACGCAGAGAAGGTCGGCGAGACACTCATGGACATCACGCCAGGGCTGCCCGGGACGGACAACTTCCAGCACTGGCCGCCGTGGCGGCCGCTCGTAGTCGAGACCGCCCGCCACGTACTCGACTACACCGGCGGCACACTGGTGATGCCCATGACTGTCCTGGTCGAGCAGTACTGGCGCGAGATCAGCACGGGCCTCGCCCAACATGCCATTCCGGTACGGCACTTCGTCCTCCACGCTGACCAGGACACCCTCCGCGGGCGCATCGAGGGGGACACTGTTCTTGGCCCCTCCCCCTTCCGTCTCAAATACCTCGAGCCCTACGCCGAGGCGGCCCGCACGTGGCTGCACGGCGAGGCCGAGGTCGTCGACACCACGCACCTCACGCCCGCCCAGGCCGCCCTGCAGATCGCAGAGGCCGTCAAGAGCTGAGGTCCGCCCGCCACGCGAGAACAGGCGCAGGTGGCAACGAAGAACGATCTTCCGGTGTCAAGCAGCGCGAATGCACTCGACCAGGAGCCGAGCTCAGCCCGGCACCACGGTGTCATCCACCCCGAGAAGTCGCAGGTCAGCTCACCCACCGCTCCTCCTGGACAGCCGCAGACGGAACCCTCCCCATCGTGGAAGGGACCGTGATCCGCCTGGCCATCGACCACTTGCCCAGCGGAGCAACCCCGAAGCCGGTCCGGCTGTGGTGGTCAGGCACCGACGCCCGCACCGCCGATGTCGACCGTCTCTGGTAGGCATACCTGCGGCGCTTCGACATCGAGCACACCTTCCGCCCGTTCAAGCAGACCCTCGGCTGGACCTGCCCGAAGATCCGCACCCCGGAAGCGGCCGACCGATGGACCTGGCTCATCCTCGCCGCCTACACCCAGCTCCGTCTCGGCCGCCCGCCGGCAGCCGATCTCCGACGACCGGCCCAGGTCCACCCGGCACAGCCGGGTGCCGTCGAGTCTGATGCCGTCGATGATCGTGTTGCCCGTGTAGCCCGACTGCGAGTTGTCCTTGGCGTTGGTGGGCTGCCATTTGAGTACGAAGTCGAGGGCACCGTCCCCGTCGAGGTCTCCGACGGACGCGTCGTCGGCCTCGTAGGTGTAGGCGACTCCGTCGGGCGTGGTGGAGCCCGCGGGCGGGCTGAGGGGCACGTCCTTGTACCCGGTGCGGAACTGGATGGCGTGCACCGAGTCGCTCTGCTCGACGCCGTCGACGACGGCGCGCACCGTGTAGTCGGCGGAGTTCGGCGCTCCGCCGTGGAAGTAGTTGGTCGAGCCGGTGACCGGCGAGGTGTTGACCTTGGTACCGGCCCGGTACACGTTGAACGCCACGTCGTCGGGGTCGGTGGCGAGCCAGCGCCAGCTGATGAGATTGCCGGTGTCGGTGTGCACGCTGACGACGCCGCGGTCCAGCGCCTCGGCCTGCCGGGCCGTCGCCGCCCGTGAGGTCTGGCCCCCCGCGACCGTGCCGGTGACAGCCAGCACACCGGCCGCCAGCGCGGTGACCAGCGGGTGCAGCCGCCCGGTGCGGCGTCTGCGGGAGGATCGGAGATGCGGGTGAGCCACGGTCTCCCGCCTTCCGTCCGGGGGCGGGTTACACAGATGCAGTCACCGCCGGACGCCAAAAGGTTGCCGTGTCCGCGCCGGATCGTGTGACGGAGGTTCGGACCGGTCCTCCGTCCGGGGCTACGGACGGGATTCACTCGTCTGCCGTTCCTCGGTGGCGGGGCGAACCGGGAGCCCGGACGCTGAGCGCATACGTGACGAATCGCAGGGGTGGGCAGAGCCCGATGGGGGTGACACCGTGCCGGACGCAGGTGCACCGGTCCCCGCGTCCATGAAGGACCACGGTCTGGACGCGGCGCTCCTCGACAGACTGTTCACCCAGTCCCTGGTGGGCCTTCATGTGCTGGATCCACAGCTGCGGGTGATACGGATCAGCTCTCTGGCCGGTGCCGACCTCGCCGAGCAGGTGATCGGGCGTCACTTCACCGATGCGTACCACCTCGACCGGCCGGACTCCGCCGGGAAGCTTCTGCAACGCGTGCTGGACACAGGCGTGCCGGTGCACGATCGACTGGTCCACGGCCGTATCAAGAGCGCGCCGGGTCCGAATCGCAGCTATACGGTCACTGTCTTCCGGCTGAACGACAAACAGGGGCAGATCCTCGGGCTGCTCGCCGCAGTCGTCGATGTCACCGAACGCGAAAAGGCACGCACCCGTGCGATGTACCGGGCCAGGCTGCTCAAGAGCGTGGGCCGGTCCCTCGATGTGGCGACCACCTGCCAGGCGCTCGTCGAGGCCGCTGTGCCGGGGTTCGCCGACTTCGCCGTGGTCGAGGTGGTGGACGATGTGCTGCGCGGTGCGGATCCTCCGATGGGCTCGCTGAGACCGGATGTCCCGCTGCGCCGGGCCGCCCTCCGCGGTGTCAGCCGGGCTGCCCTTCGCGGTGTCAAGGGCATCGGCGACCAGGACGGGCTCGTCGGTGACACGCGCCGGCTGCCCGCCCACACCCCGTTCGCCCTGGCGGTGTCGGACCTGCAGCCCCGGATCGTCGCGCTCGACGCGGATACCCCGTGGCTCGCCGCGGATCCGCAGACCGCCCTGGTGATCCGGGCCCTCGAGGCCCATTCGCTGATAGTGGTCCCGCTGAAGCTGCACGGCGCGGTCCTCGGGCTGGTGAGCCTGTACCGGTGCCCGGGATCGGATCCGTACGACGAGAACGACATAACGCTTGCACAGTCGGCAGCCGTCCATGTCGCGCTGAGCATCGACAACGCGCGCCGGTACGAGCGCGACCATGTGATCGCGTCGACGGTCCAGCGCAGGCTGCTTCCGCAGGGCGACTGTGCCAGGGTCGCCATCGACACCGCGCATGTCCTGCTGCCCGGGCGCAACAGCGGATGCTGGTTCGACACCATCGGCCTGTCCGGCGCCCGCACCGCTCTGGTCGTCGGCGACGTCGCGGGCCACGGGCTCCAAACGGCCATCATCATGGGGCAGTTGCGTACGGTCATCCAGTCTCTGGCCGGTCTCGATCTCGAGCCGGACGAGGTCCTGGCCAGGCTGAACGACGCGGCGGACCGCCTCGCCGACGAGCGCGCCGCACTGCCGCCGGGCGACTCGCTGCACCGGGAGTCGCTCAAGGCGTCCTGCATCTACGGGGTCTACGACCCGTTCACCCGCACCTGTACGGTCGCCCGTGCGGGGCATCCCGCGCCGATCGTCATCGCACCCGACGGCAGCGCGCCCGCCGTCGACGTACCCGAGGGGCCTGCGCTCTTCGCCGCCGACAGCGCCCCGTTCGCCACCGCCACCCTCGAACTCGACGAGGGCAGCATCCTGGCGTTCGCCACCGGCGGCCTGCTGCCGGACGACGCGTCCGCCACCCGGATACGGAACGCGCTCGCGCGCCCCGACCGCACTCCGCAGGAGCTGTGCGACGGCGTCGTCTACACCCTGCCGGGTGACAGCGTCCCCGACGGTGCGGCCATCCTCCTCGCGCGCACCGGCACCGTGCCGCCCGACCACGTCGCCACCTGGGAACTGGCCCACGACCGGACGACCCCCGCCATCGCGCGTACCCTCGTGCGCGACCGGCTCGACGGCTGGGAGCTCGACGACGAGACGGTCCAGGCGACCGAACTGATCGTGAGCGAACTGGTGACCAACGCCGTCCGGTACGGCACCCCACCCCTGCAGCTGCGGCTCATCCTGGACCGGTTCCTGACCTGCGAGGTCCACGACAGCAGCCCGGTGGCACCGCATCTGCGCCATGCCCGGACCGTCGACGAAGGCGGGCGCGGGCTGTTCATCGTCTCCCAACTCGCCACCCACTGGGGCACCCGGTACGGCCGGCACGGCAAGGCGCTCTGGACCGAGCAGGAGGTCCCCGGCCCCGAGTGACGAAGCCGGGCCCAGCGCAGGGTGGGCGCCGCGGGCGCCTCCGCTCGCACCCGGCCGAAGCGGCCGTCGGCCGCCCATGACGAGTGCGGCGCACCGCGGCCGGGTCGGCCGCGGTGCGCCGTGAGCGAGAGGCGGGGGCCGCTCCCGGGTCAGGGAACGGCCGTCAGAGTGTCAGCGACGACCGCCACGATCGTGGTCATGCCCGTTGTCGCGCCCGTTGTCACGACCGTGGTCGCGCCCGTGGTCACGCCCGTTGTCGCGCCCGTGGTCACGCCCGTTGTCACGACCGTTGTCGCGCCCGTGGTCACGCCCGTGGTCACGCCCGTTGTCACGCCCGCGGTCGCGATCGTGGCCGAGACCGAGGCCGAGGCCGTAGCCAAGGCCGTAGCCGAGGTCGTGGCCGACGTGCTGGCGGCCCCAGGACTTGGAGTCGACCTCGTAGCCGCGGCTGTCACGCAGGGTCGCGGTGTCACTGTTGTCCCAGACGTACCGACGGAGGTCCTGATAGAGGTCATAGCCGTTGTCACGGCCGATCCCGGTGTGGACCCGTACCGAGGAGCGACCGGCCAGACGCAGGTCGAACCGGTAGGTGCGGCGGCTCTCGTCACTGAGCGTCCAGCCACGGAGGTTGACCGCCTGACGGCTGGTGTTGGTGACGGTGACCCACTCGTCGTTGAGGCTGCGGTTGGAGCCGTCATCGCGTCCGGGGCTGTCGTACTGGATCTGCCCCAGGACGATGGGCGAATACGAGGTGTACCGACCGCGGTCGTGACCGTGGTCGTCGGCGGCAGCCGGGAGTGCTGCGGCCGCCACCAGGGCGCCGGCCGCGAGAACGGAAGCGGTGAACCGCCGTGCGGAACGGGACATGAAGACCTCTCAGATGCTGGCCCGGACCGCAAGGTCCGAGCGTTGTTCGGTCCCGGCGTGGTGCCGAGAACGCACACTTTGGCCTGACCATCCGATTCGCGACAGACGCCCCGATACGTGTTACGAAATGCAGACATTTCTGTCACACACGCCTGCATTCGGCACGCATCCGCTCCCTGGATATCCGTCAATCACTGACCGCTGCATCCACCCGTTCGGTATCGGCGCGCCCGACTTCGCGCCCACTCGCGGCACTCGGTGTGCGCCACGACTCACCCTGCGCAACAGGCACCAAATCCTGTAACAGCCACCGCGCGGCTCATCCCGAACAGATTTTCGGTTACCCGCAGGAATTAGAAGAAGCGTTCTACTCCCTGCCGTTCACAGCAGGCCGTTCCCGATCATTGCGCGGGGAGCACAACGGTGGTTCAGTGGGAGCTGAACTTATGAATCGAGGTTCAGATCATCATGGTCTACCGCCCCACCGCCCGCACCGAGGCGACCCGGCTCGCGCATCGCCAGCGGCTGCTGGACGCCGCACGGCAGCTGCTGGCCGAGGGCGGATACGCCGCAGCCAGCATCTCCGCGCTCGCCGAGCGCGCCCAGGTCGCCACCGGCAGCGTCTACAACCACTTCGCTTCCAAGCAGGAGTTGCTGGCCGCGGTCTTCCGGCATGTCGCCGGCCATGAGCTCACCGCGGTACAGGAAGCCGTGGGCGCGAAGAGCGGAGCGGCCGAGCAATTGCGCGCCCTGGTCGAGGTGTTCGCGTTCCGGGCACTGCGCACGCCTCGTACGGCCTGGGCGCTGCTCGCCGAGCCCGTCGATCCGCTGGTCGAGGCGGAGCGACTGACCTACCGGCGCGGCTATCACGCCCTCGCCGAAACGGTCATCACGGCCGGCATCGAGGCAGGTGAGCTGCCCGCGCAGAACGCCCGACTGTCTGCCGCCGCGGTGATCGGAGCGATCAGTGAGGCGCTGCTCGGCCCGCTGTCCCCGGTGGGCGAGCGGACCGACCCGGAGCCGGTCGTGGCAGGTATCGCCACCCTCTGCCTCAGAGCCGTGGGAACGGTCGGCACCTGACCGGCTCCCCCGCACCCCACTCTCACTCCCCAGTACCGGCCGACCAGACAGCCGACGTCAGACAGGATCCCCGAGATGACCGTCACCGCATCCCCGACCGGCCTCCGGCCGGAAGCTCCCGCACCGCACCCCACCCATGAGGTCACCAACCAGGCGTCGCCCCGGACCGGCCTCGACGAGTACGGCACCAATCTGCCGCTCACCGAGGCCGTCCGGACGTTCGGCGCGGCGTGGCACGAGCCGGAACTCCACGAGATCGGCAGCCTGGTCGGCTCCACGAAGTTCCAGACCGATGCGGAACTCGCCCACACGTCCCCGCCCGTGCTGCGCACCCACGACCGGTACGGCAACCGGGTCGACGAGGTCGACTTCCACCCGGCGTACCACGAGATCATCGGCGCGGCCGTGCGTCATGGCGCGCACACCGCGGCGTGGGCCGACCCCAAGCCGGGTGCCGCGGTGGCCCGGGCAGCATCGTTCATGCTGTTCGCCCAGGTCGAGCCGGGCCACGCCTGCCCGATGTCCATGTCGCACGCCGTGGTTCCGGTCCTGCAGCGCGATCCCGAAGTGGGCCAGGACTGGTTGCCGGGTCTGCTCAGCCGCTCCTACGACCCGCGGCTGATCGCCCCGGGCAGCAAGTCGGGGCTGACGTTCGGTATGGGGATGACGGAGAAGCAGGGCGGCTCCGACGTCCGCGCCAACACCACGCGCGCGGTCCCGGTCGCCTCCGACCCCGACGGCCGGGCGCATCTGCTGACCGGTCACAAGTGGTTCTTCTCGGCCCCGCAGTCGGATGCCTTCCTGGTTCTGGCCCAGGCGGCAGCCGGGCTGACCTGCTTCCTCGTACCGCGTGTGCTGGCCGACGGCACCCGTAACACGGTCCGTATCCAGCGGCTGAAGAACAAGCTCGGCAACAAGTCGAACGCCTCTTCCGAGGTGGAGTTCGACTCCACGTGGGCAGTACGGGTCGGCGAGCCGGGGCGTGGTGTTCCCACCATCATCGAGATGGTCAACCACACGCGTCTGGACTGTGTACTGGGCACCACGGCGGGCATGCGCCAGTCGGTCTCCGAGGCGATCTGGCATGCGGAGCACCGCAGCGCCTTCGGTGCCCGGCTGGTCGAGCAGCCGGCCATGACGGCGGTCCTCGCCGATCTGGCCCTGGAGACGGAGGCCGCGACCTGGACCTCGCTGCGGCTCGCCCAGGCGTACGACACGGGCAGCGGCGAGTCCGAGGCGATGTTCCGCCGGCTGGCCACGGCGGTGGCCAAGTACTGGATCTGCAAGCGCGGCCCGCACCACGCCTACGAGGCGCTGGAGTGCCTGGGCGGCAACGGCTACACCGAGGACTGGCCGCTGGCCCGCCGCTACCGCGAACAGCCGGTGATGGCCGTGTGGGAAGGCTCCGGCAACGTCATCGCCCTCGATGTACTGCGCGGCATCGCCAGGACCCCGCAGTCACTGGACGCCTTCTGGGCCGAACTGGAGGCCACCGCCGGTGCCAGTGCCGTGCTCGACGCGCATGTGCGCCGGGTGCGTCGCGAACTGGACGAGGACCTGCGCGATCCCCTTGCCGCACAGACGCGCGCCCGGGCGACGGTCGAGGCCATGGCGCTGGCCCTGCAGTCCTCGCTGATGCTGCGGCACGCTCCGGCGCCCATGGCCGAGGCGTTCGTCGCCGCCCGCCTGGGCGAGGACCGTGGCCACCAGTACGGCATCCTGCCGCGGGGCACGGACGCCGCCGCGATCGTGGAGCGGCACTTCGGCGGACGCTAGCCGTCTCCAGTGGCGCGGCCATTCCGGTCCGGGTGCTGCGCGCCTTCGAGCCGCGTTCGGCTGTGTCGTGCTCGAAGGGTACGGGTTGTCGGAGACCTCGCCGGTCGCCTCGTCCAGCCGCTTGGACGCCCCACGCAAGCCCGGCTCGATCGCCACGAGAGTGCCCGCCCCCGGTTCGTGACGTAGATGGCCTCGTTGGTGACGTCCCCGGGCCCACCTCGTCGGCCCCCGGCCTCCTCGACCGTGTCCTCGCCCAGCTCCTTTCCTGCTACGCCCTGCTGTTCAGCCGCGCAGAACTCATCCGAACTGATTGCAAGGTGCCGGATGCCGTCAGCGTGCAGCGGGCGGTGGCACCTCTGATGTGTGGGTGCCACGGTGTAGGTATGAGTGCGCCCGGCGCTGTCTACAGCCCTGTACCGACGGCGGCCGTCGCGTCTCTGTCCGGATCGGAGGTCGTCCACAGCAATCTGTACGCCGTCAAGTTCCTGCGGCGCGCTGGTGTCGATGATGCCCAGCAGCTGCTCGATGATCCCAACTTTGCCCAGGAGTGGGGCGTCGACCGCATGAATGGGTGATCGCATCAAGTCAGATCTGCGCTCGCCCGTTCCCGGACACCGCCTCGGCCCTCCATGCCGTGCAGGGGTGATCCCCAAGACGACGTACCGCAGCTTCTTCGAACCTGTCGGCCGCACCTCGGCGGCCCGACAGCCCAGCCGGGTACCGCACTGGCCCCGGTCCAGTCATCAGCAGGTCAGAGGTGAGCTCGATGTCCCAGACGCCCCCGCACGAACCGAGGGACGACAGGCAGTCCCGCAGCCCGGCCCGAACCCCCAAACGCCACCGTCGCGCGGGCACCGAACCCCTCACCGCACGCAGCGACCTGGCCCTGCGTACGGTCCTGTCCACAACCGCACTCGTCGTCTTCGCCCTGGCGACTGCGGGGTTCGCGTGGTGGGCGACCTGCTCAAGCAGGGATTCTTCCCCCAGCTCGACCGTCCTCAGCGTGCTCGCGGCAGTCTGCGGGCTGCTCCTCCTCGTGGCGGTGCTCGACCTGGCGGTCATCCGCCGACGGCGATCGGCGCAACGCAGCCAGGGTCTTTCGTCCCCTCGAGCCCAGCATGATCCAGACGAGAGGCCGTAGGGGCCCAGGTGTGTCGTCCCGGCCGATCGGCCGGGCACCAGTCCTGCCTTTCAGCGATGCGGCATCGACGTCCGCGCGGTCACCGGCCGACGGTGCGTCCAGCCGAGGAGGACCACCGAGCACACCGCAGCGAACGCGCACCAGGTGGAGATGAACTCCAGACGCCACAGCGTCGCGCAGATCGCGGCCCCGACGCCGACGAGGAAGCCGAGCAGCCGCAGCAGACGCTCACCGGCGAGCAGCAGGGAGCCGACGGTGGCCACGAAGTAGCCCGCGACGAGCAGTTCGGAGTGCGGAAGGTCGAGGACGTAGCCGAGGGTGTGGCCGCGGATCTCTGCGGTCACAGGGCGGGTGGCCAGACGGTACGCGAGGGAGGCGGCGGTCGCGGCGCCGGCCACGACGGGGAGCAGCAGCCGGCACCGGGCCCGCGGCGGTGCGGCGCTCAGCACGGCTGACGGCACCCAGAGTGCCAGCAGCGGAAGGGCGATGACGGCCCAGGCCACCGTGGCGGGGCCGGTGCCGCCGCCGGAGCGCCAGATGAACGACTCGATGATCTGATGGGCGCCGAGAAGCAGCGGTAGTGCCGCGAGCGGCAGATCGCGGGACCGGCGGGTGCGCGCGACGCAGACCACTCCGATCGCGGTGATGCCGGCACCGGCCACCAGATCGGCAGTCGCACTCCAGCACATGAAGTCACCCCGGCCCCGAAGTTGTGCGAGTCGATCTCTGACGGGGCAACGCTAAGGGCTGTCCCGCGATCCCTGGTGGATCAGCGCGCGGCGTCACTCACGGGACATGACGGGTGGTGGTCCGCCTGCCGCCGGTGGGTTCAGGCCCGGGCCGCTGGGCCGCCGGGGGCGGGAACCGGGTCTTCCTGATGAACAAGGGGACCGTCGCGGCGCTGCCGGGGTTCCGACGCCGGGAGCCGTCAACCACGGCTGGCCGTACGGGCGTCGGTGGTGCTCACCCACCGGCGCGGTCTCGCACGCCCGTTCGCGCTTGTTCGCGCCAACTCATTGACCGTCGGATCCCGTTGACGTACCGTCACCGCTGTTCGCGTACAAGAACTCGGTTCAGAATACGGAACATCGTTCCCTGGCCGAGGAACTGCCTTTACCACCGCACCAACCACCTCACGGGTGCCTGCGGAGGACACCGCAGGCGGTGAAAGGAACTCCGAGTGCGCACAGAGAATCAGCATGCCAGACGGCGGGGCGGCCGGGCAGCCGCCTCGTTCATCGCGGTCGTCTCACTGATCGCCGCGGCCCTCACAGCGCTGTTCGCCACCGGCTCGGCCACGGCTGCACCGGGAGCGGGCTCGTACAGCCTGTCGAACGCAGGCAGCGGACTGTGTCTGGAGGTCCCGGCCTCCGCAACCTCCGACGGCGTCCAGCTCAGCCAGAACACCTGCACCGGCGCCGCCCACCAGACATGGCGGCTCACGGCCTCCGGAAGCGGCTACACCCTGACCGCCTCGCACAGCGGCAAGTGCGCCGGGGTGCGCGACGCCTCCACCAGTGCGGGCAAGGCGGTCGAGCAGCAGACCTGCAGCGGCGTCTCCAGTCAGGTGTGGACACTCGCTCCGGTCAGCGGCAACACCTACCAGGTCGTCAACGGCAACGGCGGCAAGTGCCTCAACACCAAGGACAGTTCGACCGCGGTCGGCGCCGTGGTCCAGCAGAACTCCTGCGACTCGGTGACCAGCAAGCGCTGGACCTTCACGGCGGCGGGCTCCGTCCCCACCGATCCGCCGACCACTCCTCCGACCACTCCGCCCACGACACCGCCCACCACCCCCGGGGCTCCGCCCGCCTGGCCCACCGCCAACGGAAGTCAGGCCGTGACGGCGACCATCGGGGTGTCCGGTACCTACGACGGCGGCCTGAAGCGCTTCTACGGCAGCGGTGACCTGGGCAGCGGCGGCCAGGACGAGGACCAGCCGGCCATGTTCGAGCTCGCGGACGGTGCCACGCTGCAGAACGTCATCCTCGGCGCCCCGGCCGCCGACGGCGTCCACTGCCTCGGCGCCTGCACGCTCAAGAACGTGTGGTGGGAGGACGTGGGTGAGGACGCCGCAACCTTCCTCGGCAGCTCCTCCTCGCTGGTCCGCACGATCGACGGCGGCGGCGCGAGGCTGGCGGACGACAAGGTGTTCCAGCACAACGGCGCCGGCACCCTGATCATCAAGAACTTCCGGGTCGAGGACTTCGGCAAGCTGTACCGCTCGTGCGGCAACTGCTCCACGATGTACGGCCGGCACGTCCAGGTACAGAATGTCTGGGTCACCTCGCCGGGTGACAGCATCGTGGGCATCAACACCAACTACGGTGACACGGCCCGGTTCTCCGGCATCACGATCTATGACGACGCAGATGCCGATATCGACATCTGCACCAAGTACAAGGGTGTGACGAGCGGCGAGCCCACCAAGATCGGTACCGGGGCGGATGGCACCAACTGCATCTACTCCCCCTCGGACATCACCTACGTCGACTGACGCAGCCAGGTCCGGAACACCGAGAAGTGGCCCGCCCCGGCAACCGGGGCGGGCCTCTTCCTTCAGCGGCGCCGGCCGTGACCACGACCGGCTCGGACGCCGGCGGTTCCATGGCCGAAGCTCACACGGCCTTCGGCCGTGGCCGGTGGATCGCCCCGGCGGTGTCGGCGAGGGGAGCGCCGGTACCGCCCCAGCGCAGTGCGACGATCTCCGCGGCGATCGAGACGGCCACCTCCTCGGGGGTGCGGGCGCCGAGGTCGAGGCCGATGGGCGAGCGCAGTCTCGCCAGTTCCGTCTCGCCCAGGCCGGTCTCCCGCAGCCGTGCCAGACGGTCCTCGTGAGTCCGGCGGCTGCCCATCACGCCGATGTACGCGGCCGGGGAGCGCAGGGCCACCTCCAACAAGGGGACGTCGAACTTCGGGTCGTGCGTGAGCACACACAGGACGGTCCGCTCATCGGTGTCCGTGGAGCGGAGATAGCGGTGCGGCCAGTCGACGACCACCTCCGCACCGTCCGGGAATCGCCGGGGGTCGGCGAAGACCGGCCGTGCGTCGCAGACGGTGACCAGGTAGCCGAGGAACGCGCCGATCCGGGCGACCGCGGCGGCGAAGTCGATCGCACCGAAGACGAGCATGCGCGGGGGCGGGGCGAAGGAGTGCAGGAACACGGTGACGTCGTCCTCGCGGCGCTCGCCGCGCGGACCGTAGTGGCGCAGGCCCGTTGCCCCTTGGGCCAGCTCGCCCCGTGCGTCGGCGGTGACAGCCGCGTCGAGGCCGCTGTTTCCGAGCGAACCGGACACGGTGTCCGGCCATACGGCGAGCGCGGCGCCGCGCCGGGCAGGGCCGTCGGTCACGGTGGCCAGCACCACCGGACGGTGTTCGGCGACCGACGCGGCGACCTCGCCGAACGCGGGGTCGGTCGCGGCCGACACGGGGCGTACGAGAAGGGTGATCTCACCCCCGCAGGTGAGCCCGACGGCGAAGGCGTCCTCGTCGCTGTAGCCGAAAGTTCGCAGTTGTGCCCGGCCGGTCTCGACGACCTCCGTGGCCAGGTCGAAGACGGCTCCTTCGACACAGCCGCCGGACACGCTGCCCGCGACTTCGTCACCGGGGCCCACCGCCATCGCCGCGCCGGGGCCGCGGGGCGCGCTTCGGGTGACCGCGACGACGGTGGCGAGCCCGAACGGCTCTCCGGAGGCGTACCAGCGGCTCAGCGCCGGGAGGATCTCACGCATGACGAGCACCGCCCACAGCTGTCTCGCTGCCGACACCTGCCGTGGGCGGTGTCCGGAGAGCCTGCAGGCCGTGCCCCTCGACGAAGGCGTCCATGGATGTGCCGTCGGCAGCGAGACCACAGGCCTTGCGCTTCAGCTCGCCACATCCGTCCAGGCGTACGGCTTGCCCATGGGCCCCTTCGTGGGTCCGGCGCCCACCACCTCCATTTCCCGGTCGGCCGCTCTCATCAGCTGGCCCGCGACATCCTTCATGGCACGGCTCGCCGCGAGTTCGTCACCGATGGTGGGGATGTCCACGTCCTGCGGGTTGCAGCGGGCGACCCCATGACCCATGAGCTTCTCGGAACCGGTGTCCAGCACGGCTTCGGCCTTGGTCGTACCGTTCTCCTCGGAGAGATCGAGGTGGACATTCCACTCCAATGTGCGTGTCATCGCGCACCTCCCTGACCCGCGTCCGGCCGCACTGTGCCGCCACGACGCGGTCCTGTCCTCAGCATCCACCCAGCAGGGCCGGTTCGCGCGTTCCGGGCGGAGTGCCGCCCTCAGACCGTGCGGGATCCGTGACCGGCGGCTCACCCTGCGGGAGTTTCCCCGCCGAAATATGATGCAGGGGGCAACTGACACGGGAGCCGTCGCCGGACTGTGCCCGGCCGCGCAGTGCCCATGGGACTGTGCGGGAGGCGTCCCGGATCCGCCCGCCACATAAGCCCTGTGTTGCGGCTCGCGAACGAATGCAGTGTGGAGCGGCCCATGAACCGGCGTCGTCCTCGCCGTTCCGCGAGTGCCGAGGAGCTGCTCACCACGCTGCAGCAGCTCACCACCCGGGCACGTCACGAGGTCCAGCTGCATCAGGCTCGGGTGGAGCTGGCCGAGGCGCTGCAGCAGGAGTTGCTTCCCGTCGGCCTGCCCTCGCTCCCGGGGCTTCAGACCGCCGCCCGCTACTCACCGGCCCGCAGCGGACTGGACATCGGTGGCGACTGGTACGACGGCTTTCCACTGCCGGACGGCACACTCGGATTCGCCATCGGGGACGTACAGGGCCATGACGTGGAGGCCGCCGCGTTCATGGGGCAGATCCGGATCGCCATGCGGGCGATCGCCGCCACCACTGCGGATCCGGGCGAGATCGTGGGCCGGACGAACGATCTGCTCCTCTCCATCGACTCCACCCTTTTGGCGACCTGTACGTTCGTCCGTTTCGACCCGCGCGCCGGGGAATTGCGCACGGCTCGGGCCGGACACGTGGCTGCCGTCTGGGCCACGACAGACGGGCGGTCGGGGATCACTCAGGACGCGGGCGGACTGCCGCTGGGTGTCGGCGCGGTGGAGAAGTATCCGGTCACCCGGCACCGGCTGACCGCCCCTGGGGCGTTCGTGCTTGTCACGGACGGAGTCGTCGAAGGGCCCTCGTTCCCGATCGACGAGGGGATGGATGCTGTGGTGCGACTGGTGGCCGCCCGGGCCTCGGCGTCGGCCGAGGCGCTGGCCGACGAGGTGATGCAGACGGCGGAGCGCACCGGCCACCAGGACGACGCGGCCGTCCTGGTCCTGCGCCACAAAGGCTTCCCCGCCGGCTCCGGGTGACCGGGGGAGCCGGGCCGAGCGTGTCACGCAGCCGCGCGTCCCGGGCCGCGGTGTCTGATGAGGTCTGTGATCCGCAGCGAGGAAAGCAGACGTACGGCATCAGCTGTGCTCCGCATCCTGGTCGTCGCCGCCGGCTATTACGGAGCGGGACAGATCGGTCTGCTGAGAAAGGTGACCGTCTACGGCGCCACGGTCACCCCGCTCTGGCCGTCGACGGGGATCGCCCTGGGCTGCCTGTTGTACCTGGGCATCGGAGTCTGGCCCGGCATCACCCTCGGTGCCCTGCTCAACATCATCACGCTCTCCGACACGGTCTCGCTCTCCGACTACGGCATCCTGATGAGCAATACGGCGGCGCCCGTCTGCTCGTACCTCTTGCTCCGCAGATTCGGGTTCCGGATGGAACTGGACCGGTTACGCGACGGCGTCGTCCTGGTCTTCCTCGGCGCGATGGCCGGAATGCTGATCAGCGCGACCGTCGGCACCGTCCTCTTCGTACTCGACGACAAGCTGCCCGCAAGCCATTTCTGGCCGGTCTGGGCGGCGTGGTGGTCGGGGGACGCCATGGGGGTGCTCGTCGTCACCCCACTGATGCTCGTGATGCGCAGGGCGAGGCTGCCGCGCGCCGACGACAGATGGCTGGAGGCGACCGCACTGGCGGTCGTCTCCGTCCTGGTCTCCCTGGTGGCCACGCGGAGCGAACTGTCGGTGCTCTATCTGGTGTTCCCGCTGCTCATCTGGGCCGCCCTGCGCTTCCAGCTGGCGGGCAGCGCGCCCTGTGCGCTGCTGGTGTCCGTCCTGGCAATCATCGCGGGAGGGGAGGCGGTGGGTCCGTTCGCCGGACACACCGTCCTCGAGGTGATGCTGAACCTGGCGGTCCTGAATGGTTCCGTGGCGCTGACCGCGCTGCTGCTGGCGGCGATCGTCACCGAGAAGATGGACATCCGGCGCCGGATCGAGCAGGCCTGTGTGGAGCTGGCCGACGTGGTGGACCATCTCGCGCCGGGCAGATCGGCGACCGCGTGGCCGTCGCGGTACAAAGAGAGACGCGACGGCCTCTGACGCCAGGCGGCCGAGCCGCCGCTTCACCCCCCGCGCGCCGCTCGCCCGGCGTCACTGCGGAAAGTGGCGGTCCAGGAAGTCGTTGCGGAACTTGCCCGCCGGGTCGGACCTGGCCATCAGCTTCTCGAAGTCGGCGTACTGCGGGTACAGCGTGCGCAGCGTCTCGGGTGCGGTCGTGAACACCTTGCCCCAGTGCGGGCGGGCGCCGAACGGTGCCAGTGCCTCCTCGATCGCCCCGAGCACCGGCGTGACGGCGGCGATGTCCTGCACCCAGGTGAAGTGGAAGGCCACCGCGTCGGTCCCGCTCGCGGGGCTCAGCCACAGGTCGTCGCGGGCCACGGTGCGGATCTCGCCGATCTGCAGCAGCGGGGCGATCCGGTCCCGAAGCCGGTCGAGCGCCGCGAAGGCTGCCGCGGCGTCGCTCCGTGCCACGAAGTACTCCGACTGCAGCTCGTCCCCGGTGCTCGGGGTGAACTCCAGCCGGAAGTGCGGCAGACGCTTGTGCCACGCGCCGGGAACCCCCTGCTGCCGCGTGCAGTTCTCGGCCGGCATGCCCTGGATCGGGTGGCGCGGACCGTCCGCGAGCCTCGCGCCGAGCCACTCGGCGGGCGCCTCCGCCGGCGCGTCCGCACCCATTCGCTGCTTGAGCCACACCTGGTTGACGGGGCCGCCCCGCCAGTCGGTGAAGAGGCTGACGCTGTACGCGGCCGACATCACCTCGTCGAATCGGGCCCGGTCGCCGATCCGGGCCTGCGGCAGATCCTCGTAGACCCACTGCCGGACGTCGAAGGCGGGCACCAGGTCCAGCGTCAGCCGCGTCACCACGCCGAGGGCGCCAAGGGCGACCACCGCTCCGGGGAAGTCCGCGTCGCCGCGGGTCAGCCGCGCGGTGGTCCCGTCCGCCGTGACCATGTCCAGCGCCCGGACCGCACCGGCCAGCGAGGTGTTGCCCACGCCGGAGCCGTGCGTTCCGGTCGCGCAGGCGCCGGCCACGGAGATGTGCGGCAGCGAACCCAGGTTGTGCAGGGCGAAGCCGTTCTGGTGGAGTTCGTCGGCGAATTCCCCGAAGCGCAGTCCCGCGCTGACGGTGACCGTCCCCGCCTCCCGGTCGATGTCGACGGTGCGAGGCAATCCGGCCACCGACACAAGGTCTCCGGCCGTGTCGGCGACGGTGCTGAAGGAATGCCGGGTGCCCAGCGCCCGTACCTTTGTGCCGGTGGCGACGATCTCCTGCAGCTCGGCCTCCGAGCTGGGGGTACGCAGCCGCCGCGCACCGAAGGTGATGTTTCCGGCCCAGTTCTTCTCCGCGGGAGTCACCGCACGTCCTCTTTCACTCGTGGCCGGCCTTCGCCGCCTTGCGGCCAAGTCTCCCAGACGCGGAGGTGACCGTACGAGGTGGTGACATGTCCGCGCACAATCCCAGCGCGGAACAACCCAAATGCCAACAGCCACCCACAAGACCCTGTGATCCGGCTCGGATCGGGACGAGGCCAAAGCGGCAGCTCGCGTTCTGAACTTCACGAGAACTCCAGCGAAATGGCACGTGTGTGGATATCGTGCACCGAGCGAGGGCGCATCCGTCAGTCCACGGGATCGGCGGATGCGTCCTGTTTGTGGAGATGCGACTGTGACTGGGGGGTTCATGGGGCATGTCGAGCTACCCGAATCCGAAATATCAGGATCTGCGGGACTGGCAGGGGCGCCACGTCCGCGGACTGCTTCAAACCGGCCGCACAGCACGGAACTCGAACAGCTGTGGAGCGCCCCGACCGTACAGCGCAACCGTTCTGACCACCGGTCCGGCCCGAAGAAGAGACCGGGCCGATACCTGCCGCTCATCGCCTGCGCCGATCTTCTCGGCCTGGGGATACCGGCCTGGCTCGTACTGGGCGCCTACGGGCAACCGAGGGCGCAACTCGCCGCCGGGGTGGCCTCGTTGGTGTGGACCGGTGTCCGGGCGGTGCGTGGCCGGTACGCGGACCGGCGGCCGGGGGGCTTCGGGGACGCGCTGACCGCTCCCGGGGACTGGCTGCTGCACATCGGCGTGCTGGCCGTGCTCGCGACCGTGTTCAGGGAGCCGGTCCAGCCGGTGACCGCGGTCGTGGCGCTGATGCCCGGCCTGTTGGTGACCGTCGCCGTGTCGACGGTGCGTCATCTCCCGTGGCCGGGACGGCGACAGCGTGCCGTGCACCGGGTGCTGGTGGTCGGCGAGGCGCCGGGGGTGGACCGGGCGGTGCAGCTGCTCGGTTCCCGTACGGATCACGCCTACACCGTGGTGGCCGCCATACCCGTCGGGACGGCGTCACTGAGCTGTGAGGCTCCGGTGCCGGGGCGGCTCGCACCCGCCCCGGCCGACGACGACGTGACGACGGTCCTGGGCGGAGCCTTCGCCCAGGACGCGGACCTGGCACTCGTCGTGCCCGGACCGCAGCTCTCCGGGGAACGGCTGCGACGCCTGTCCTGGGGGCTGCACGACGGGGGGCTCCAACTGTCCGTGCTGTCGGACCTCTCGGACATCGCGGCAGGCCGGGTGCGTCCGGCCTCCGCGGCCGGGCTGACGCTGCTGCACATCGTGCCGCCGCTGCGCCGGGGGCCGCAGATGGCACTGAAGGCCACGGTGGACCGCACCGGTGCGGCCCTCGGACTCGTACTGCTGACGCCGCTGTTGCTCCTGATCGGGGCGGCAATACGGTTCACCTCCGACGGCCCGGTGTTCCACCGCCAGATCCGTCAGGGGCAACACAACCGACCGTTCACCATGTGGAAGTTCCGCACGATGGTGGAGGACGCCGAAACACACAAGGCGAAGCTGGCGACGGCGAATGAGAACGACGGCCCGATGTTCAAGATGCGCCGCGATCCACGGGTGACCCGGATCGGACGGATCCTGCGCCGGACCTCGCTCGACGAGCTGCCGCAGCTGCTCAATGTCATCCGGGGCGACATGTCGCTGGTGGGTCCGCGGCCTCCCCTGCCGGAGGAGGTGTCCCGCTACGACGAGCATGAGCTCCGGCGGCTCGCGGTCCGGCCCGGGCTGACGGGCCTGTGGCAGGTCAGCGGACGTTCGGACCTGTCCTGGCAGGAGACCGTCTCGCTCGACCTGTGGTACGTCGACAACTGGTCGGTGGCCACGGACCTGGGGCTCATGGCCCGTACGCTGCGCGCCGTCACCGACGGCCGCGGGGCGTACTGAGAGCGGCGGGAAACCGGATGCGAGAAGTGAACGTCGGCCGGCCGTGCGGGGCCGGACCGGCGGGCGGCCGTCGCGCTGCGGCGGCCGCCCGGTCCCGGCGGACCGGCCGGCAGTGGTCAGCGGTCCGTCTCCCGGTGATCCAGCCACCAGGCGTACGTGCGGGCGATGCCGTCGCGCAGCGGGATCTGCGGTTTGAAGCCGAGAGAGGAGAGGCGGGAGATGTCGAGAAGCTTGCGCGGGGTGCCGTCGGGCTTCGACGTGTCCCACGCGACGCCTCCCTGATATCCCGTCACGTCCCGCACGGTGGTGGCGAGTTCACGGATGGTCAGGTCCTCGCCGCAGCCGACGTTGACCGGTTCGTCAGCGTCATAACGCTCGAGGAGCAGGAGGCACGCTGCAGCCAGGTCGTCGACGTGCAGGAACTCGCGCCGGGGGCTGCCGGAGCCCCAGAGGGTGACCTCGGGTGCGCCGTCGTGTCGCGCCTCGTGGAAGCGGCGGATCAGGGCGGGCAGGACGTGCGAGGAATCCAGGTCGAAGTTGTCGCCGGGCCCGTAGAGATTGGTGGGCATGGCGCTGATGTACGAGGCGCCGTACTGCCGCCGGTACGACTGGGTCTGCACGATGCCCGCGATCTTGGCCAGCGCGTACGCCTCGTTGGTCGGCTCCAGCGGGCCGGTGAGCAGGGCGTCCTCGGGAATCGGCTGCGGGGCGCGCTTGGGGTAGATGCAGGACGAGCCGAGGAACAGCAGCCGCTCGACCCCGGCGGCATGCGCACCGGCGATCACGCTCAGCTGGATGCGCAGGTTGTCCTCGAGGAACTGCACCGGATACGTGCTGTTGGCCATGATCCCGCCGACCTTGGCGGCGGCCAGCACCACGGCGTCCGGGCGGATGTCACGCAGAAAGGCCTCGGTCGGTGCGGCATCGCGCAGATCGAGGCTGGCGCGACCGCGGGTGATCACCTCGTGGCCTTCGGCGGTGAGGCGGCGCGCCACTGCCGAGCCGACGAGCCCGCGGTGGCCCGCGACAAATATGCGGGCGCCGGGCCGTAGGAGGGGGCGGACGGATTCCTGGGGAGGGCCGGGGAGATCAGTCGTCATGGTTCGGATTGTGCCAGCAGCTGTACATCGCGGTGCCGTTTTGCCGCAGATCACGCAAATCCTGATATTTCGCCCCGGTACAGCTGCTGTTCCCTCCAGGGAACAACCCCAAAAGTGAGCTTATCCGTTCACGTGATGCGCAAGTGGTCTTCACAGTAAGGTCATTTCACTATCAACACCGATACCGATATCCCGCAGGACCGGATGCCATGTCCGGACACCTGAATCCGGGACACGGACGTCACGTTCACCGTGGGGGGAGAGAACGGATGGTGCACAGGGTCGGCTACGCGCCGGGAGTCTACGACCTGTTCCATGTAGGGCACCTGAACATCCTGCGGCACGCCCGCAGCCAGTGCGACTACCTTGTGGCGGGGGTCGTCTCGGACGAGATGGCCGCGCTCGCCAAAGGCCACAAGCCGGTGATTCCACTGCCGGAGCGGCTCGAGATCGTCCGCAGCGTGCGCTACGTGGACGCGGCGTTCGTCGAGACCGTGCCCGACAAGGTCGAGACGTGGCAGCAGGTCAGGTTCGACGTCATCTTCAAGGGGGACGACTGGCGGGGCACGGAGAAGGGGAAACGGCTCGAGCACGACTTCGCCGAAGTCGGCGTGGAGGTCGTCTACTTCCCGTACACCGTGCATACGTCCAGTACCCAGCTGCGCCGGGCACTGGACACGCTCGTCAGCCCGCCGCCCGGAGCGCTTTCAGCTCCCTGAACCACTTGACGAGGAAAGCCACCAGGAACAACGCGTGCACGACGGCGAGTACGGCATAGCCGATACGGAACGCGGCCTCGTCCCCGAGCAGCAGGAACACCAGGCAGAACACCCCGTAGTCCGCGGGAAGCAGTGCCACGGCCCGCACCCGGGACACCGGGGCCGTGGCGCTGCCGGTCGGTGCGGGGCGGGCGGCCGCCTTGCCGAGCTGTTCGCGCAGCAGACCGGCACAGAAGGTCAGCACGGCGACGAACAGGAAGCCCAGCGGCAACAGCAGCCAGCCCTCGCCGGGCAGCTCGAAGAACCGGTGGAACGAGATCAGCACGACGGTGTGTACGAGGATCATCTTGGCGCAGTCCACGACATGGTCCAGCCACTCACCGTCGGGCCCGCCCCGCCCGGTCAGCCTGGCGAGCTGCCCGTCGGCCGAGTCGAAGGCGAAACCGACCACCAGAGCGGCGTACACGACGGCCGCGAGCCCCCAGGACGGACGGACCAGCGCCACCGACGCGATGGCGGCGAAGGTGAACGCCGCACTGACCAGCGTGACTTGATTGGGCGTCAGCCCGAATCGGTAGGCGCCGGCCGCGAGCACCCGCCCGGCCGGGCGGTTCACGTACCGCGAGTAGAGCGACACACCTTTGGCGGTCTTCTGTGCGCCGCGCAACTCGCGCAGCACCGTACCTGTCGATCCCATACGCCCCCCAGCGTCCAGCCGTTCCCGCAGCGTCGGCGGAGCACCGCGGACGCTGCGGTCGGAGCCGCATCATGGCACGGAGAACCTCTGTTACGGGGCTACTCCCGAGGCCGGACCGACAGACGGCCGTCTCAGGCGGGCGCGGTACGGCACTCGGGGTGGCCCCAGCCGTTCGGGTTCTTGGCGATCACGTCCTTGGCCGCGTAGGGCTTTCCGCAGTGGCAGCGCCCCGCGAACCTGGCCCGGATGGTGCCCCCGGTGCGCGCGGGGCGTGCCGCACCGTTCGCCTCCTTCGCCGCCGTACCGCCGCTCCGGCCCCCGGACGCCCTGGCAGGGGCGGGAGTCGGCAGCGGGGAGCCATGTGCGGAACCCGCCGCCCGCTGCGCGACGGCGGCCTCGCTGGCCGCCTGGTCGGCAAGGGCGTTGAGCGGGTCTCCGTCCACCTGGTGGGCGGGCACGTAGACGAAGTTCACGGTCCGGCCGCTGAGCAACGCGTCGATGCGGGACACCAGATCGCGGTTCGCCACGGGCTTGCCGGCCGAGGTCTTCCACCCGTTGCGCTTCCACCCCGGCAGCCACTTCGTGACCGCGTTCATGGCGTACTGCGAATCCATCCGGACCTCGATCTCCGCGCCCGGGTCGGTGGACTCCAGCAGCTCCTGGAGTGCGGTGAGTTCGGCGACGTTGTTGGTGGCGGTGCCCAGCGGCCCCGCCTCCCAACGCTCAGGGCTCCCCTGGGCATCGGCCACGACCCATGCCCAGGCCGCAGGCCCCGGATTACCCTTCGATGCCCCGTCACACGCGGCGATCATGCGCTCGTTCATGCCCCCGATCATGCCAGCGCCAGGCCTGCCTACGGCCGCGCAGCCCCGACGGTAACGCAGCGTAACGCTTCGGAATGCGGAGAGCCCTCGACGCTGGTTCTCTGATGGAGCCCGCTCTTCACCTAGCGTCCAAGGAGTGACGATGAGCGTTGCAGGCGAAACCAGTGGCCGAGCCCAGCAGATGCGCGAGAAGGCCAAGCACATGACCGAGGCCGCGGAGCGCGCCACCGATCCCGAGCAGCGTCAGCGGCTCGAGGAGAAGGCTCGGAAGCTGCAGGAGCAGAGCGAGCAGCTCAGCAACATGAGCGGCGAGACGCGCCCGCACAAGTAGGACCGCACCATGCAGGGGCCGATGGCTTCGCCGCTCTGTCCATGAGTGGGCGGCAAACCATCGGCCTCTGCCGTTGCTACCGACGACCCAGAATCGAATTCCCGCGTATCGAAGCCGGTCTGATCGGCCGTCAGCCCAGGGTTGCTCAGTGCTCGCTGACCGCCCGGACCAGCGGTGAGCCGAGCACCTGGTGTCCGCCGCTGGCCATCATCCGCACCTCGCCGTTCTCGCTGATCTCCGCGCGTACGATGCCTGTCTCGTCCTCGTAGATGGGGTAGCCGCCGGCCCCCTCCCGCGCAGTCCGCCGAACAATCACAGCGTCGTCCTCGACGGCAGATGCCTGAAATACCAGCTCGTAACTTTGTGGGTAATCCATAAGGGGCTCCGGCCAACGATCTTCGGCGGCGAGTCCGCTGCCTGCGTCTTCCATTGTCGCCCACACCCGCGCGCTGTGCCTCAAGAGGATCTGAAGGCCCAGGAGCCTCAGGGCGGTAGCACGGGCTCGTCCGGTCCGCGAGTTCCCCGGCGGATGAGCCCGTCGATGATCGCGTCGAGTTCGTCGGCGACCGAGTAGTCGGCGGCGTAGGTGCGCCACTGGTCCTTGATCGCGGTGAGCCTCGGCAGCTCCTCCGCGTCCTCCTCGGTGACCATCTCGGGGAAGTAGCGCCTGCTCGGCGGGTGCTCCGCACGGCGGGCGGCGGCCCTGCGGAAGATCAGGTCGCCGTAGATGTACTGCCAGATCGTCCAGCAGGCCCGTACCGCCCGGGCCGGGGAGAGACCGCACTTCTGAGCGCAGTCGAGGATCTCCTCCACTATCCACAGGGCATCTCTGTCGGTGAGCTCGCCCAGCGCCAGGACGTCGAGCACCCACGGGATCCGGTGGAGGATCTCATGCGCGTGCACAGAGACCGCGAGCAGCCGCGCGCGCGGGTCCTCGGGCAGTTCGGGGCGCGGCAAGGCGCCCGCGGTCCCGGACAGGGTGAGCATCAGCAGCTCGTCCTTGTCCCGTACGTAGTGGTAGAGCGCCATCGGCGTGCTGCCGAGCTCCTTCGCCACCCGTCTCATGCTCAGGGCGTCCAGGCCCTCTTCCTCGAGGATGCGGCGCGCGGTGGCCACCATCGTGTCGGGGTCCAGCCTGCGCGGCCGTCCCATGGACCGCCTGCCTGCCGCCTGCTTCTTCTCTGCACCCGACACGTCTCCATTGTCCCTCGCACCTCCCCGCTTTCTGTACGTGTATGACAATCTGCCTGCCCGGGTCAGGCGTGGCTCCGCACACGCAGCCGGGCGCCTGTATCCGATACGCATGCGATCTGCCAGACCACCGCTGCGACCAGTCCCCAGACCAGCCCCACCGCACCGAAGTGGCCGGCGGATCCGGCGAGCGCGAGCGTCAGCAGCAGACAGGGCAGCGCCCAGGCGAGGGTCTGCCCCCATGGCGCATCGGCCACCGCCGCAGCCAGCACCCCGACAGCGAAGTACACGGCCAGGCCCGCGCACAGCAGCCAGCGTGCCTCGTCCGGTGCGGGGCCGTGCGGATGCGCGATGGCCAGCCCCAGCCCCGCGGCCAGGACAGCAATCGTGCAGGATGTCACACAGTGCAGCGTCAGGGTGACCCGCACCGGTAGGTCCTCCGGGCCGGGCTTCGGCACCCCGCCGGAGCCGTGCAGCAGTGACATGCTCCACAGCGCGACGAGCAGGACGAATGAACCGGTCGCGACGCCGGCCATGGGTACGTCCCAGACGGTGTCCGCAGCTGCCGTGGTGATCCGGACGACCCCCTCACCCAGCACGATGATGACGAATAGGCCCAGTCGCTCCACCATGTGCGGCACATCGGAGTAGGCCGCCTCGACGACCGGCAGCCGATCGGAGTGCCCTCGCTTCCTGACGACGCGCTGCACCCGGCCCTGTGCGTCTCGGAGCATGTGACTGCCCGAGGCGGTGAGCATGATCAGCAGGTCGAACGCGAGGCCGAGAGCCCACAGCCAGTACCGCACCGGCGCATCCACCCACAGCGAAACGATCCAGGGCAGCGTCCCGCCGCCCACCTGGGCGAGCGGCCAGTCCACCACGACCTGTCCGGGCCGCCAGAGCCGGCCGGACAGCCAGCGCAGGAAGGCGTACGCGATCGCGAACGCAATGGCGTGGTCGGTGCGGATACCGGGAACGGCCGCGACCATGACTGCCAGCCCGAACATCCCCAGCAGGAATCCGGGCGTCCAGGCGCGGCTTCCCTCGACGTTCCCGTAGACGGTGAAGCAGACCCACGCGATCCAGAAGGCCAGATAGAGAACTACGTACAGGCCGAGGTCGGCAACTGTCGGGCCGTCGTGCAACAGGTGCGAGAGCTGGAGGACACCCGCGACGACTACCAGGTCGAAGAAGAGCTCGATCCAGGAGGCGTGTCGCTGGGCGGGCGGCTGACGTGTACTCATGAGGGAATCATGGGCCAGGTGTTCCGCTCCTGGACGCAGGCAGCCACGCCTCGCGGGGCATGGTCCGGGCCAGGGCATGGCAGGACATCGGCCGGCGGGGACGGGTCAGAGCCGGACGATGACCAGGGCGGTGTCGTCGGTGGCGCCGCCGGGCGGAAGCAGTTCGAGCAGGACGGCGTCGGCAAGGGGTTCGGGGTCGGTGCCCTGGTGGTGGACGAGGGAGTCGGCGAGGCGGTCGAGGCCGACGTCGATGTCCTCGCGGCGGCGTTCGATCAGGCCGTCGGTGTACAGAACGAGGGTGTCCCCCGCGGCGAAGACAGTGGCGCCCTGGGGCCGGGGAACGGAGTCCGGACGGGCGCCGAGCGGAGGGTCGGTGGCCTGGTCGAGGAACTCCACAGTGCCGTCGGTGTGCAGCAGGGCGGGCGGGGGGTGCCCGGCGCTGCTGTAGGTGATGGTGTGAGTGTCCCAGTCGATGCGGGTCGTGACGACAGTGGTGTTCTCGGCGCCGTCGACCGAACGGGCGTACAGGTCGACGACTTCCAGGGCCTGGGCGGGGCCGTGGGCGACGCGGGACGCGGCGCTCAGCGCGCTGCGGAGCAGGCCCATGACGCCGGCGGCTCGAAGACCGTGGCCGACGACGTCGCCGACGGCGACGCCGACGCAGTCGCCGGGCAGATCGACCAGGTCGTACCAGTCGCCGCACACGTTCAGCGAGCCGGCTGCGGGCCGGTAACGCACGGCGGGGCGGTGGCGGCCGACCGGCCCGGGGACGGGCAGCATCGCCTGCTGCAGGGCGAGGGCCACCTCACGCTCCCGGGCGTGGGCCTGCCGCAGCCGTTCGTTGACCTCCTGCAGTTCCCGGGCCCGGGTGTAGAGCTCGGCCTCCAGCACGCGGGTGCGGCCGGTGTCGGGGCCGCCGCGGGCCTTGATGAGCTCGGTCACCTCCTCCACCCGGTGCACCAGCAGGACCACCCGCCCGTCGGGCCCGAACACCGGGGCGTTGACCGGGCTCCAAAAGCGTTCCTCCCACTCGCCGGGCCGCTGCGGGGACTGGACGTCATAACGTTGCAGCGCCATGGCGTCCCGCTCGCCGGTGGCCAGCACCCGCTTGAGCGACGCCTCCAGATTCCGCATGCCGGTCGCGGCGGGGTTGTTCGGATTGTCGGGGAACACATCGAACAGGTATCGGCCGACCACCTGTTCACGCATGCGCCCGGACATGCGGAGGAATTCCTCGTTCGCATCCGCGTACACCAGTTCCGGGGTCAACAGCGCCACCATGCCGGGCAGCCCCTGGAACACCGCCGCGTAGTCGATCCCGTCATCCGTCATGGCCCACCTGCCTCAGTGTCCGCCGTCACCGTGTTGATTCCACGCTCCGGCCCGTGCCGCACGGGCCGGAGAGCATGACCGCCTGCGCGAGGCATCGCCCGCAGCGGGCTGGCCGGCGTCAGAAGTCGACGGCTTCGCGGATGAGCGGGCAGGTCATGCAGTGGCCGCCGCCACGCCCACGGCCGAGCTCGGCGCCGACGATGGTGATGACTTCGACCCCGGCCTTGCGCAGGAGGGTGTTGGTCTGTGTGTTGCGGTCGTAGGTGAAGACGACGCCGGGCTCCAGGGCGACGGCATTGTTTCCACTGTCCCACTGCTGCCGCTCGGAGGCGTACACATCGCCGCCGGTCTCGATCACCCGCAGGCCGGGCAGGCCCAGCGCCTTGGCCACGACATCGACGAACGCTGCCGATCCCTCGTCGGTGACGTCGACACCAGGAGCCTTGTCGCCGGGGCGCAGGGAGAAGGTGTGAACCGCTTCCATGATCGTCGGGTAGACCGTCGCGATGTCCCGGTCGGCGAACGTGAAGACGGTGTCCAAGTGCATCGCCGCGCGCAGCCTCGGCATTCCCGCGACGATGACGTGCTCGGCGGCGCCGTTCCTGAAGAGTGAGGCCGCGACCTGGGTGATGGCCTGGCGGGAGGTGCGTTCGCTCATGCCCATGAGCACGACGCCGTTGCCGACGGGCATGATGTCGCCGCCCTCGAACGTGGCCTGGCCCCAGTCCAGTTCCGGGTCTCCCCACCACACGGTGGAGCCCATGAAATCCGGGTGGAAAGTGTAGATGGCCTTCATCAGGAGGGTTTCGCCGTGCCGGGCCGGCCAGTAGAGCGGGTTCATGGTGACGCCGCCGTAGAGCCAGCAGGTGGTGTCACGGGTGTAGAGCGTGTTCGGCAGAGGTGGCATGAGGTACTCGCGCGCGCCCGTCGAATCGCGGGCCAGGGTGACATACCCGGAGCGGAACTCGTCCGGCAGGTCCGTGGTGGCGAGACCGCCGATCAGGTATGCGGCGAGCCGGCGCGGATCGAGTGATTCCAGGAAGGCCCGTGTGTCGTCGATGAGCCCGATGCCCACCTCGTTCGCGGTGATCTTCCGGTCCAGAAGCCACGTCCGGGCCTCGGGAATGGCCATGGTCCGGGCGAGCAGATCGTGCAGTTCGACGACCTCGACACCGCCTTGCGTCAGCTTGTCGACGAAGTCGGCGTGGTCGCGCTGGGCGTTCTCCACCCACATGACATCGTCGAAGAGCAGGTCGTCGGAGTTGGTCGGGGTGAGCCGGCGGTGTGCCAGGCCCGGCGCGCAGACCAGTACCTTGCGCAGCCTGCCGACTTCGGAATGGACGCCGAGTGCCGGCGCGGACGTGGGTGTGTCGGTCACGGTGTGTGCCTTTCCGTATGGGGTGAGGGAGACGGGACGGCTGAGGCAGGTCAGAGCTCCTCGGCAAACCGCCGTGGCAGGGAGAACACCCCGGCGCCCACCATCGAGCCGACGACCATCGTCGTCAGCGTGAACAGCGTCAGCTTGACCGCAGGCCGCCCTTCCGCCGCCGCGGACGGAGTGGTGCCGGTATCGGAGTCGGTCATCAATTCCCTCGTCGACGCGCCCTGTGACGGACGAATTGGCTGTCAGTGGGCCACGGGACCGGCTGTGACCAGTTGCGTCATCTCGATCTCGAATCGGCTGATTCCGTGGAGCACGCTCAGGGCGGGGCTCGCGTGGTCGAGGACGGCGTACGGCGGGTACGACAACGCGCCCTGGCCGGCCCGCTGCACGGCGGACCGGCTGTGACCGTTCTTCTTCGCGACGAGCGCGGCTGTCATCGCGCACATGACCGGGGGCACCTGGATCGGGATCGGCCCGTCCGGAGCGTCGAGACCGACCAGCGCGAGCGTGCCGGCCACCGGGACGGCCGGCACGACAGGAATGACGGCCGCCACGAGAAGAACGGGGACGACCGCGTCAGCCGACGAGGGCACCCGGACGCGCGCTCGCGCTCCGCCTGGTCATCGTCCGCCACATCAGCTCCGGTTCACACAGGGGCGCCCGCCGACCGCAACACCGCACTTCCACCCAGGCGGAAATCTAGTACCGTTCAATAACTTTGTCGCGCTATGCGCCATTTAGAACTTTATGCGGTTCTTGCTGCGTCCTGCGCCACAGGGCTTACCGGCGCCCCGTGCACACAGGACGCCCTCCCTTCACGGCGCAGGGACCGGCAGCCTCGCAGCCGTTCTTCTCAGTCAGCCACCTTGAAACCGTCGAGCGTGGTGTACTGCCCGCTGCGCTTCACGATCTGCACGGTGTGCTCACCCGTGGTCAGCCCTTCGATGCCGAAGATCTCGGCCTGTACCTGGCGCGTGGCGGCGGTGGTGTCCACCAACCCCTGCGACGCGCCGTCGACGAAGACCTCGACGTTGCCCTGGTCGGAGAACTTCTCGCCGAGGACGGCGACCCCGGTGCCGTGGAAGGTCAGCGAGGCGGACGCTCCGTCGGCGGTCGTGTAGTGGACGTCGTCCGCGAGGTCGCCGGCGCCGCGGTTCACCGAGAGGCTCCAGTTCCCGGCAAAGACGGCGCCGGAGGTGTTGTTCAGCGTCTCGGTGCCGGACGGTTTGGCGAAGGTGACCTCGGCGGCCGCCTGGTTGCGCCAGACCGCGAGCTCGACCGCGCCGCCAGCCGCCAGCTTGTTGTAAGGCGCCCAGTAGCTGGTCCGGTCGGTGACCTTCCGGCCGTTGATCTCCCGGATGACGTCATTGACGCGCAGACCGCTCCGGTAGGCGTACGAATCCTCCGGCACGGTCTTGAGCACGAGGCCGTCGTAGTCGGTGAGGCCCACCGACGACTTGATCTCGTCCGAGTAGATCTGGGTCGCGGTGGCGCCGAGGAGCGGCTCGGCGAGGGACTTGTACGGATCGGCCGGTGCGGCCCGCCACTGCAGCGGCGGAGGGGTGGGTGCGCCCGCCTTGCCGAACCCGCCCATCGAGATGTTCTCGAAGCCGAGCCCGAGTGCGGGGGAACCGGCCGCGACCGTGTAGTCGAGCTTCTTCGGGTCCGTGAACGGGTTGCTGCCGGTGAACTGCGGATCCGCGGTCACCGAGCCCGCGTCCAGGCCCTGCGCCCGCCAGGCGTCGTTGATGTCGGCGACACCCTTGCCGTTGTTCCAGAAGACGTTCTTGTCGATGACCGGCCTGGACTTCGCCATGTCGACACCGATCAGGTCGTACGGATCGTCCGTGGCGAAGATGTTTTTCTCGATCACGTCGCCGTTGTCCGCGTACCAGACGTGGAAGTGTGCCCCGCCGTTGACGAAGATGTTGTTGCGCACCGTCCGGTGGAAGCCCTCGCGCAGTTTCACCCCACCGTTGAGCAGCAGATTGTTCTCGATGAGGTAGTTCGACGATCCGTCGTCGAGGTCGACGTCCCAGTGCGAGGAGTGCCAGATCCGGTTGTGCCGGATGACAGTGGTCTCCATCGCGTCGAGCTTCGCGTACGACTTCTTGGTGGCGTCGCCGGCATCCAGCGGCCAGAAGCGGTCCCGGCCCCAGGCGTTGATGGGGCCGTGGTCGGAGGTCTCCTTCACACAGTTGAAGATGTCGTTGTTCTCGATGACGTGCCCGCCCCAGGTGCCGTCGTTGATGTCGATGCACGCGCGTGGACCGTCGTGGATGGTGTTTCCCGAGACGGTGATCCGGCGGCTCATCGACATCTGCACGCCCGAGGTCTGCTTCTCGAACTGTCCGTTGTCGTGCATCCAGTTGTCGCGGACGACGATGTCGCGCGGGTAGTTCTCGGACTTCGGGCCCGGTGTGATGTCCGTGATGGTCGTACGGAAGGCATCCCAGGTGGACGGCTCCCGTACCGCGTCGGGGTTGCCGATGATCGCGACGTCCGAGGCACCGGAGTGGCTGAACTCATTGCCCGCGACGGCGTTCCTGCTGTTGTAGCCGTCGAGAAAGACGGCGTTGCCGCCCACCTGGTCGAAGCGTGAGTCGCGTACATCGACGTGCTCGGTGTTCTTGAGGTACACCGCACCGGTCCGCGCGATGGCCCAGTCGCCGAGCTGCAGTTTCTCGTACGGGTGGTTGAAGAGGGTGCGATGGGTCTGCGTGAAGGTGAACCCGGAGAAGGTGAGATGGCGTACCGGTCTGTCCGGCCCTTCGCCGACGACCCGGATCAGTTCGTCGCGCTCGGCGGTCTCGATCCGCGCGGTGGGCAGGTCGACGCCCTCGGGGGCGTAGAAGTAAAGCTTGCCCGCGGGCTTGTCGTAGAACCACTCGCCCGGCGCGTCCAGCTCCTCGAAGATGTTCTCGACCATGCGGTACGTGGTGTGCATGCCGCTGCCGCGGTTGTTGTCGCCGACCCATGCGAGCTGAGCCGAGCCGTCCTCACGGACGCCGGTGATCCTGTACGAGTTCCCGCCCCACATGCCGTTGTGCAGGGCACGGACCAGCCCTGTGGTGGGGTTCTTCCACGTCGCGATCCGGGCCGGGGATATGGCGTCCGCCGCCGTGCCGCCCAGGATCGCCTGGTCGGGGTCGAAGTTGGGGTACCGGGCCAGGATCTGGCGCCGGCCGTCGAGGAAGAGCTCGTCGAAGTCGAGTCCCGCGCCGATGTCCGCGACCTTGACCTTCTCGGTGTGGTCGTGCCAACGGGGTGTGAGGGTCCGGCCGCCGCTGAGGACGACCTTCTCACCGGGCGCCGCGGTGTAACTGACCGGAGCGTGCGCACTGCCGGAGTCGCGGGCGTCGAACGTGAGCGTGCGCTGCAGGTGATACGTCCCGCCGTGCACGACCACCCGGACCGCCACGCGCTTCGTACGGGCCAGGGCACGGGCCGCCTTCTGGGCCCGCTCGATCGTGCGGAACGGCCGAGCGGACGTGCCGGCGGCCCGGTCGCTGCCGGCCACGGAAACATGCAGGCTCACGCTCGCGACGCCTTCGGCGTGCGCGGCGGCCGTCGGCAGCAGCGTGATACCCGCGCTCACGGCCGCCGACGTCACAACGGCCCACAATCGGCGGAACGGGCGTGATGGTTCCGATCTCCGGCTCACTGGGGCTCCTTGACGTTTCGTCGGACACCTGCCGCATCATTCATCCAATGTATGCGCGGACTTCTAGGCGCTCTTCCGGGCTGTTGAGCCGAAAACGTAGAGAGTCATCGGATGACCGTCAAGGGATTCAACGGGATCGTCCGACGAACACGGTGGCCTGCTCGCACGCCGCGCGCCAAAACGAGCGCCTCCCGAGTGGTCGCGGGAGCCGCCCACCCGTGGATCGCCGAGGTCGCATACGAAACGGGTTTCCACGTCGAGATCCACGTCGAGATCCACGACGACACCTGCGTACCGACGGCCATCGATCGGGCCGTGTCCTGCTTCGCCAGGAGCATCCGATGCGTCACCGGCTGCCGGGCCGCACCCGGTCCCCGTCCGGGACGCGAACACGGGCTGTTCAGGCCGGCTCCCCGGCGTCGTGGACAAGCTTCTGCTCGGTCCAGATGGTTTTGCCCTGCTGCGTGCAACGCGTTCCCCAGCGGTCGGCGCACTGGGCGACGAGGAACAGCCCCCGCCCGCCCTCGTCGGTGGTACGGGCATGTCGAAGCCGTGGCGCGGTGCTGCTGCCGTCGAAGACCTCGCAGGTCAGGACAAGGTCGTGGATCAGGCGCAGTCGGATGGGGGCCTTGGCGTGCCGCATGGCGTTGGTGACCAGCTCGCTGGCGATGAGCTCGGTCGCGAACGCCTTCTCGTCCAGGTCCCATGTTGTGAGCTGGCGGGTGACGAGCGACCGGGCCGTGGAGACGATGGCCGGGTCCGCCGGCAGGTCCCACGATGCGACCCGGCCGGGGTCCAGTGCGTGTGTACGGGCGACGAGGAGGGCGGCGTCCTCGCCGGCCTGCTCCGGAACCAGCGCCTCGGTGAGCATGCAGGCCGTCTCCTGCATCGAGCCGGACGGTCGGGCGAGCAGGTCCGCGAGTCGGGCCTCTTCCGGGTCGCCGCCGCGCGCCTGGAGGAGCCCGCTGGTGTGGAGCGCGAGCACCGAGCCCTCCGGCAGCATCACGTCGGTCTTTGCGAACGGCGGCCCAGGGAGGCCGAGTGGGGCGGCGGACGGAACGTCCAGCCTCATCGCTGTCCCGTCCGGGTGGACGACAGCGGGGCCGGGATGGCCCGCACCGGCCGCGCTGCAGTGCAGGGAGATGGGGTCGTAGACCAGATAGAGGAAGGTGCACCAGGCACCCGAGCCGGCATGTGGCGCTTCGGAGCCTGATTCGTAGGGCGGTTCGTCGCCGTCGCGCCGGGGACCGGAGTCGTCGGCGAGACGCCGTACCAGGTCATCGAGGCGGGCGAGCATCTCGTCGGGCTCCAGGTCCAGATCGGAGAGCGTGTGCACGGCCGCGCGGAGCCGTCCCATGCCGGCGGCGGTCTCCATGCCACGCCCGGGCACGCTGCCTGCCACGAGCGCCACCCGGGCCCCCGACAGCGGCACGACATCGACCCAGTCACCGCCGGCCCCGCCGTGCACGTACTCGTAGGCCACCTCCACCCCGTTGTTCCGGGGAGGTCCCGTCGGAAGCAGACTGCGTTGCAGTGCCATCAGGGAGTCGTGCTCGCGCAGGTAGCGGCGGGCGTTGTCCAGACAGAGAGCGGTGCGGCGCCCGAGCTCGGTGGCCACTGTGAGATCGTCCTGCTGGAACGGGCCCTGCTCCCCCCAGCGGTAGAAGGTGGCGATCCCCAGGGCGCGGTCCTGGGCGACCAGCGGTACGAACATGAGTGAGTGGATCTTCTCTTCCAGCATCCGACGGCCGCGAACGGGATCGCTCAGCACCCAGTCGCTGTCGGGGGTGAGCGGGCTGATCAGGCGCGGTTGCAGGTCGGTGAGAGCCTGGGATGACGGTGACGTCGGCGGGAAGGTGCTGGACTCGCCGACCGGGTAGGCGCCCGGCAGCGTGTCGGGCCGCCGGGACCGCGACGCAGCCCGACGCAGCACGGCGCCGGGCTGCACCGGGCCGGAAGAGATCTCCCCGCCCATGAGCACCGGCTCGAGAACCTCCACGCCGATGCTGTCGGCCAGTCTGGGCACTGCCACTTCGGCCAACTCCTGGGCTGTGCGCATCACATCGAGTCCGGTTCCGATGCGTGAGCCGCCCTCGGCGAGCAGAGCGAGCCGCTCCTGTGCGAGGTGGCGTTCGGTGACGTCGACCGCGGCGTCAGCCACGCCCAGGACACGACCGTCGTCGTCCTCGAGGCGGAACGCGGAGACCGAGTAGAAGTGCGTGTGCTCCGGATCCCCCGGCGGCTTGCCGTGTTTCTCGAAACCCATCACCGGTTCACCCGTGTCCAGCACCCGGCTCAGCACCCGTTCCACCAGCTCCGGGCTGAAGTCGGGCCATGCCTCGGTCGGTCGTTTGCCGAGCGCTCCCCCAGCGGGGGCGCCGTGCATGCCTTCCGCAGCGCTGCTGAACCGCACCAGCCGCAACTGCGGGTCGAGAACGAAGAGCCCCACCGGGGACCGGGTGAACAGCGCATCGAGCAGCGCCCTGTCCAGATCCGACCCGGGCGGCTCTGTCGGGACAAGTGTCACCGTCCACCGCGCGTCGGCACCGCTTCCTGCCCCCGTCGATTCCACGGGGCGGATGGTCAGCCTGCAGGGCACCGGCCGGCCGTTGCGATGACGCACCACGCTCATGGCGCCGTCTGCGTCCGCCGATTCCGCGGCCGTGGCCAGGAACTCGGTCGCTGGGCGGCCCAGCACCCACTCGGCCGGGTAGCCGAGCAGCTGCTCGGCTTCCCGGCTCCATCCGGTGATGACGCCTCGCACTCCGACTTCGGCCCGGGCCCAGTTCCGTATCGTGTGCTCGTCGAGCCGGTCCGTGCGGTTTTCGACGTCCGGTGCACCCATGTCCACCAGCCTCGTCCTGCGTCTGCGTCCCCGTGCTCCCAGTCTCCTCCACGGCAACCCGCTCACAACTTGTTCCATGTCCTCCCCACACCGTGCGGCAAGAGATTACCGTTCGGTAACACGGGTGCAGAGGGATTGGCGGTGCGGGCAGCGCGAGGTTGACTCATCAACCATGACTGACTGGACCTGCCGCACCGCCGTCGACATCGCTGCCGCCGTTCGTGAAGGACGGGCCGACGCGGCCGACGTCACCCGCCAGCATCTGGACCGCATCGCCCGGCTCGATCCGGTCCTGTCCGCTTTCCGGCACGTGCGCGCGGAGCAGGCGCAGGCAGAGGCCGAGGCGGTGGACCGGCGGGCCGACCGTGCCTCCCTGCCGCTTGCCGGGGTCCCGGTTGCGATCAAGGACAACATCGCGGTCGCGGGCGAGCAGGCCCGCAGCGGATCCGCTGCCACTGCGCCGGACCGTAGCTCCGCCGACCACGTGATCGTCGAGCGACTGCGGTCGGCGGGCGCCGTGGTGATCGGTCTGACCAACGTGCCGGAACTCTGCCTGGTCCCGATGGCGGACAGCGTCTACGGCATCGCCCGCAACCCCTGGAACGAGCAGCGCACGCCTGGCGGCTCCTCGGGCGGCAGCGCGGCCGCAGTGGCCGCCGGCCTCGTCCCACTGGCGCACGGCAACGACGGGTTCGGCTCGATCCGTATCCCCTGCGCCTGCTGCGGAACCATCGGAATCAAGCCCGGGCGCGGCGTCGTGCCGCACGCGCCGGACGACCCGACCTGGTTCGACCTGGTCGAGAACGGCCCGATCGCGACCACGGTGCAGGACGCCGCGCTCGGACTGGCCGTGATGGCCGGTGAACCGGACTACGCGCAACTCGGCGAACCGGGGCCGCTGCGTATCGGCGTGTCGGTCCGGTCGATTTCGCCGGGCTTCGCGATCGCCGCCGAATACCGCCGTGCCGCGCTGGAAGCCGGGAGGCTGCTGGAAGGACTCGGGCACACGGTGACGCGGCACACCCGACGCTACCCGGCATGGCTGGGACCTGCGTCGCTGAGCTCCTGGTACGCCTCGGCGCACCAGAGCGCCGAAGGACTCGACCGCACCGAACTCGACCGGAGCACCCGGCGGTTGGCCGCGATCGGCAGGACACTGGCGGCCGTGCACCTGAAGGGGGACCACGCGCGGGACCGCTGGCGCACCGAAGCGGCAGAACGCTTCTTCGGACAGATCGATGTCCTGCTGCTGCCCGCGCTCAGCCGGCCGGCAGCGCAGGCGAAGCGCTGGGGCGAACACGGCGCGCTGCGCACCTCGGCGGTCAGCACCCGTACGGCCTCACTCTTCGGCTCCTGGAACATCGCGGGCTGGCCGGCGCTCGCCGTCCCCGTGGGGGTGGACGCCGACACGATGCCCGTCGCGGTGCAGCTCGTCGCCAGGCCCGGCGGCGAGAAGCGCCTGCTGGAACTCGCCGCGCAGATCGAAGCCGCCAAACCCTGGCCACGGCACGCGCCGCGCTATGCCGTGGACGCCACGGGCAGCACCGGGACAGGGATCCGGCAGCAGTGAACGGCTTCCGCCACGGCCACTTCGCCACACCTGCACCATCGACCCACGTACGGGCAACTTCGGCCTCGGCGAAACCCAACTGACCCCGGCGCCCGAGTCGCTTATTGTCAACGTGATTCCTGGCAGAAGCCTCGGCTCGGTCAGGACGAGGACCATGACGTGGAGGATGATTGTGCGCTACCGCGAGCTGGGACGCAGTGGACTGTCCGTGTCCGAGATCGGATACGGCGCGTGGGGCATCGGTGAGTCCAGCTGGGTGGGTGCCACGGAGGACGAATCCGTACGCGCCCTGCACCGTGCCATCGACCTCGGCGTGAACTTCATCGATACCGCGCGCGGCTACGGCGAGAGCGAGCGAATCGTCGGCCGGGTCGTCCGCGAGCGGGCCGACGACGAGGTGCTCGTCGCGACCAAAGTGCCGCCGAAGAACGGCACGTGGCCGGCGCCCGACGGCCTGGACCCGGCCGAGACGTTCCCGGGCGAGCACATCCGCAAGAGCCTGGAGACCAGTCTGCGCACCAGCGGCCAGGACCATTTCGACGTACTGCAGTTCCACGTCTGGAGCGACGACTGGGTCGGCCGTGGCGACTGGCTGGAGACGATCGCGGAGCTGAAGCAGGAGGGCAAGATCCGCCTGTTCGGCGTCTCCATCAACGACCACCAGCCCGACAGCGCACTCGCACTCGTGCGCAGCGGCGCCGTGGACACCGTGCAGGTCATCTACAACCTCTTCGATCAGGCGCCCGCCGACGCGCTGCTGCCGGCCTGTGAGGAGCACGGCGTCGGTGTCATCGTGCGGGTGGCGCTGGACGAGGGCGGCCTCACCGGCCGGATCACCGCCGGTACGACGTTTCCCGAGGGCGACTGGCGCAACCGCTACTTCCGCGACGACCGCCCGGCACAGGTCGAGCAGCGGGTGGCCGCGATCGTCGCCGACCTCGGCATCGCCCCCGATGAGATCGCCGAGCATGCGTTGCGGTTCGTACTGAGTTCGCCCGCGGTTTCCACCGTCATCCCTGGAATGCGCTCCGTACGCAACGTAGAGCGCAACACGGCACTGAGCGACGGACGTCCGCTCACCGCCGACCAGCTCGCCGTGCTGGCCAAGCACCGGTGGGAGCGCAACTTCTACTCGTGATCGGTGGCACCATCGCCGCGGCCGGCGGCACGCGGATTCACCCCCGCGCACCGCCCGGCCGTGAACGGTTCTACCGGCGTTCCAGCGAACCCCGGACGAATGCTGCCTGGCCGACATGCTGCAGGTCGTCCGCGATGACGCTGATCAGGCGCGCGCCGAGGGTGACCGGCGGCGACCAGGTCTCATCCACAATGCGCTCCAGGGACCTGGGATGGAGCCCACGAATGAACTCGGCGCTCTGCTCGTGGACGGCGTCGTAATAACCGAGCAGCAGTTCGGGCGAGCCCACCTGGACGGCCGCGACCTGTTTACTGCTCTGCCCGTATCCGGTGGCTCCCTTGTCGAAGGGCAGGTCGAAACGGGAGGCCCAGTCCTGGGAGAACCAGACCTGCTGCACACCGGCCGCATCCGAGACATGGTCGTCCTGAATCCGGGTGAGGTGCCACACCAGCCAGGCGATCGAGTTCGCGCCGTCGTCGAGCCGGACGTGCAGGTCGTCGGCGGACAGGCCCTCGACCGCCGAGTGCACCGCTTCCTGGATCCGTGTGAACGCGTCCGTCAAAAGGTCTGCGCTGTTCATATGAACACCATCGCCGCTCCCGCGCCCGGACCCTGCCATCGACACGCGCCGCACACCCCGCCACACGCCACGTGCATGCGGGCTTCGGACACTGCCCGCCGGCCCGGCACGGGTCGTCCCGTCAGTGACGTCCGCACCGATGCCACGGACACCGGTGCGCGCTTGCGCGTCCGCCTGGTGAATGCGCGCCCAGGAATCCGATTCCCATGCCCAGCATCCAGAAATCCTTGGCCAGCGGGATGCCGTTCTGGGTAGGTCGCAGACTGCCGGGCTCCCGCATTCCGGGGACCCTCAGATACAGGCCGACCAGCCCCGCGGAGAACCCGGTGAGCGCCACTCCGGCCAGCCGGGTCGGTGCGAAGGGGGCGAGCAGCGTCCCGCCGACGGCGATCTCCGACCAGGCGAGCAGCCGGGTGAAGCGCTGTGCGTCCAACTTCTTCAAGAACGGATAGGCGATGCAGGCCATGCCGTGCACGCCCGCGGCCGTCTCCTCGTCCGCTTTCAATTTGCTCAGTCCCGAGTTCAGGATGAACACACCGGTGGCGAGGCGCGGGGCCACGTCGCGTGCTTCGACTTTCACTTCCATGGGAGCCTCCGTCGATCAGGTACTCGGGCCCCTCGTCGACCTTAGCCAGAACGTGGCCGAGGCGCTTGACGGAGAGATCGGCCTCTCCGTCAAGCGCCTCGTCGGCCTTCGCCGGGGCGCCGGTCCGTATCGCGTCCGCCTCGTACGGCGTGTTCCGCCGTTCGGGGGATCGGACTGCCTGAGGTCAGCCCGCGTTCTTGACGAATTCTGTGGTGAAGGTCTTGTCGAGGTCGACCTTGGCGTTCTTCAGGTTCGGGTTGAAGGCCTTCAGGACCCGCTCGACGGTGGCGGGTCCGTCCGCGGGCATGACGCCGTCCGTGGTGAACATGGGCAGCGTGCTCTTGATGGCCTGCGCGTAGAGGGCCTTGCCGCCGCCCTGCGCGTAGTCGGCGGGCATCTTGGCCGCGATCTCGTCCGCACTGTGTGTGGACATCCACTTCAGCGTCCTGACGAAGGCGTTGGCCAGCTTCTGGACGGTTTCCTTGTGACTGTTGACCCATTCGGTCTGCATGTACAGGCTGGAGGACGGGTACAGCCCGCCGAGCGCCTGCTTGGAGCCTTCGGGGGTGCGCATGTCGATGAGAATCTTGCCGAGCTTCTTGTCCAGGATGGTGGCGACGGTCGGGTCGGTGGTCATGCCGCCCTGGATGGAGCCCTGCTGGAGGGCGGAGATGAAGGTCTGACCCGCTCCCACCGCGACGGGTGTGAACTGGCTGGTCTGCACATCGCTGTTGACGGCCAGGTACTTCGTCAGGAAGTCGGTCGAGGAGCCGAGGCCCGTCACACCGAGCTTCTTGCCCTTGAAGTCCTTCGGTGACTTGATGTCGCCGGCCGCCTGATTGGAGACGATCTCGACCTCACCCGGAGCCTGTGAGAACTGGACGACCGACTCGACCTGCTTGCCCTTCACCTGGAGGTCGAGGGTGTGGTCGTAGAAGCCGACCGTTCCCTGCACATCACCGGAGACCAGGGCCGTCTCGGCCTGGACGCCCGCCGGCTCGGTCAGGAGCTGGACCGACACCCCTTCGTCCTTGAAGTAGCCCAGCCGCTCGGTGAGCATGGCGGGCAGGTAGATGACCTTGTCGAGGCCCCCCACCATGATCTTGACCTTGACGTTCTTGCCGTCGGAGGCACCGCTGGACCGGGAGTTGGAGCCACAGGCGGTCAGGGTGGTCAGGGCGAGTGCGCCGGCGACGGCGACGGCCGAGACCCGGGTGAGTGTACGCATCTGGTTCACGTCCTCGTGAAGAAACAATCGGATGTTCGAATGGCGGGCGACGCCGCGTGCGGAGTGGGCGCCGCCGTACGGAGCAGATGTTCAGCGCGCGGAGTCGGCGTCAGCCGGCTTCCAGCGGAAGAGCCGTTTCTCGAGGAAGGTCAACAGGCCTTCGGCCAGCAGTGCGACGACCGCGAGGATCACCATCGCGGCGTAGACGCCGGCGGCGTTGAAGGTGCCCTGGGAAGCAGCTACCAGCAGTCCGAGCCCCTTGGTGGCACCGATGTACTCACCGACGATGGCGCCGATGAGCGCGAAGCCGAAGCTCACGTGCAGGCTGGTGAAGATCCATGACGTGGCCGAGGGGATGACCACCTGGAAGGTGACCTGACGGTTACTGGCACCCAGGATGCGGGAATTGGCGACGAGATTGCGGTCCACCTCCCTGGCGCCCTGGAACGCGTTGAAGAAGACGGGGAAGAACACGAGGACGACCGCTGAGGCCACCTTCGAGGCGGGGCCGAGGCCGAACCAGATCAGGAAGATCGGGGCGAGCACGATGCGCGGCAGGGCGTTGAGCACCTTGATGTACGGGCCGAGGACATCGGCGGCGAAGCGGATCCGGCCCAGCGCGATACCGAGCAGCACACCGGCGATCACACCGATGACCCAGCCGAGCAGTGCTTCGTAGAGTGTGTACCAGATCTGCTCCCACAGGGAGCCCTGCGCGGTGCCGTCGACGACCCAGGTGCGGATCTGGTCCCAGATCTTCGAGGGCATGGAGAAGTTGAACGGATCGATGACCGCGGTCCGGGCCAGCCACTCCCACAGCCCGATGACGGCGAAGAGCAGCGCGATCCGGCTTGCGAGCACCAGGAACCTGCGGTTGCGGGTGGCTCGCGCTCTGGCCTGCGTCCGCTCGGTCTTGGTGACGGCGGCGCTCGCGGTGATGGAATCAGGCGACATCGAGTGCACCCCTCTCGCGGGTGATGCGGACCTCTTCGCCGAGCGAGGACCAGATCTCCCGGTAGATCTCCAGGAACCTGGGCTCCAGACGCACCTGTTCGACCTTGCGCGGGCGGGGCAGATCGATCTCGAAGACCTCCTTGACCGTGGCCGGTCCCGCGGTCATGACCACGACCTTGTCGGCCAGCGCGATGGACTCCTCCAGGTCATGGGTGACGAAGACGACGGAGGCGCCGGTCCCGGCCCACAACTCCAGGAGTTCGTCGGACATCAGGGCCCGGGTCTGCACATCCAGTGCGGAGAAGGGTTCGTCCATGAGCAGGATCTCGGGATCGTTGACGAACGTGGCCGCGAGTGCGACACGCTTGCGCTGGCCGCCGGACAACTGGTGGGGATAGCGGTCCTCGAAGGAGGACAGGCCGACCCGGGCGAGCCACTCCCGGGCGCGTTCCTTCGCCTCGGGCTTCGGCACGCCCCGGAAGCGGGGGCCCGCCATCACGTTGGACAGGACGGTGCGCCAGGGGAAGACCGCATCCTGCTGGAAGACGAAGCCGACCTTGTCGCCGATGCCGCGCACCGGCTCACCGGCGACCAGCACCTCCCCTTCGGTGGGCTCCTCCAGGCCGCTGACCAGCGTCAGCGTTGTCGATTTGCCGCATCCGGTAGGTCCCACCACGGCAACGAACTCACCGCGCCCGATCGTGAGGTCCAGATCTCGTACGGCGGTGTGGAGCGCCCCCGACGGAGTCCGGAACGCTTTGCTCGCCCCCCGCAGCTCGATGGCGGGGCTCGTTTCGCTGTTCATGGGGCGGGACGCTAAGTGCGGCTCGGGCACGACGGCACCCTTGCGCTCACAACTCCTGCTTCTGCCCATAACCTGCGGTTCTGCTCGTTCTGCTCACGCCGGAGGAACGAAAGTGCTACGAGGGCTGGTCAGCGACGGCAGCGACGTTTACGTTGCGTTTACACAGCAAACGGATCAGCAGATCCCCAGGTGGGCGGAAGGCAGAGGACGAGCACATGCGGATTCACTGGCCCCGCCGTGTCTTCGCCCAGGTCCTGCTCACACAGGTGGCCATCACGACCGGGGTGGTCATGCTCGTCACCGGGCTCTTCCTCGCCCCGCTCAGCCACCAGCTCGACGACCAGGCGATGCGTCAGGCTCTGTCCATCGCCCAGACGACCGCCGCCGAACCCGGTCTGGTGCACAACCTGACAAACACCGAGCCCAGCCCCGGCGGCCCGGTCCAGGCCGAGGCCGAGCGGATCCGGCGGGCGACCGGTGCGCTCTACATCGTGGTCATGGACACCCGCGGGGTCCGCTGGTCGCACACCGACACCCCTCAGATCGGCAAACACGTCTCCACCGATCCCAGCACGGCCCTGGCCGGCCGGGAGATCATGCAGATCGACAACGGCACCCTGGGCCGCTCGGCACGCGCAAAGGTCCCTCTCCGCGACGCGCACGGGACGATCGTCGGCGCCGTCTCGGTTGGCATCGCCTACGACAGCGTCCGCGAGCGGCTGCTCGGTACCATTCCGGGACTTCTGCTCTACGCGGGGGCTGCGCTCGCCGCGGGTGTCCTCGCCGCCCTGGCCGTCTCGCGACGTCTGCAGCGCAGCACCCATGGCCTTGCCTTCGCCGACATCTCCGCGCTGCTGGACGAGCGCGAGGCCATGCTGCACAGCATCCGCGAAGCAGTTCTCGCCCTCGACGCCCGGGGGCGGATCCGGCTGCTGAACGACGAGGCGCAGCGTCTGCTGGAGCTGACGCCGGACGCCGTCGGCCGTGCTCTGAGCGAGGTGCTGCCGCCGGGCCGTGCGGCAGAGGTGCTGACAGGGCAGGTCGACGGCGTGGACCTGCTCACCGTCTGCAGGGGACGTGTGCTGATCGCCAACCGCATGCCGACCGGTGACGGCGGAGCTGTGGTCACCCTGCGCGATCGCACCGAACTGGAGCTGCTCGGCCGCGAACTGGACTCCACGCACGGCCTTCTCGACGCGCTCCGCGCCCAGGACCACGAGCACGCCAACCGGCTCCACACCCTGCTGGGACTCTTGGAACTCGGGAGGCATGAAGCGGCGGTGGAGTTCGTGGCAGAGGTCGCCAACGGTCGCCGGGCCTCGGCGGAGCAGGTCGCGGAACGCGTCAATGACCCTCTGCTGTCCGCGCTGTTGGTGGGCAAATCGGCCATCGCGGCGGAGCGGGGCGCGTCCTTGCACATCTCCCCGCACACCATGCTCCCCGACGTCGTGGTGGACCCGCGCGATCTGGTGACCGTCCTGGGCAACCTCATCGACAACGCACTGGACGTCGCTTCTCTCATCGAAGTCGAGCTCCGCGCGGAGGGCACCGCGACGGTCCTGCGGGTCAGCGACAACGGTCCGGGCGTGGCTCCCGATCTGCGCGAACAGATTTTCACCGAGGGCTGGTCCACCAAGGAGTCCCCCGCGCATCGGGGCCGTGGGCTCGGCCTGGCGCTGGTACGCCGTCTCGCGGAGCGTTACGGCGGGGTGGCCCGCGTCGGTGCGAGGGCCGGTGGTGGCGCGGTCTTCACCGTCGTACTGCCGGAGACGCTCGCCGTCCGGCAGCTGACCGAAGTGGGAGGGGTGCAATGATCGACGTCCTCGTGGTGGACGACGACTTCCGGGTGGCGGAGATCAACGCGGCGTACGTGGCCAAGGTGTCCGGCTTCCGCGTGGTCGCTCGCGCACACACCGCCGCACAGGCACTGTCCGTCCTGGAACGCGAGCATGTCGACCTCGTACTTCTCGATCACTATCTTCCGGACGAGACGGGACTGACGCTGGTACGGCGGCTGCGGCAGCTCGGCCACACGGCTGACGTGATCATGGTGACGGCCGCTCGCGATGTCACGACCGTGCAGACCGCCATGCGCTACGGCGCCCTGCAGTATCTCGTGAAGCCGTTCAGTTTCGGCGGTCTGCGGTCCAAGCTGGAGAGCTACGCGGCTTTGCGCCGCACTCTCGAAGGCGTGGGCAGCGGCCGGGGCGAGGCCGGCCAGGAGCAGGTCGACCAGATCTTCGGGGCGCTCCGCACCCCGGAGGCCGTTCCCGCAGCCGGTCTGCCCAAGGGGCACTCCGCGCCGACCGCCGAGGTCATCCGCCACGTCCTGTCGGCGGCGGGCGAACCGCTGTCCGCACACGAGGTCGCTGTCCGGGCCGGGTTGAGCCGCTCCACCGCCCAGCGTTACCTCAAGTATCTGGAGAGCGCGGGCCGTATCAGCCTCAGTCTCAAATACGGCGACACCGGCCGGCCCGAGCACCGCTACGCGTGGGCCAGGGCGAGCTGAGTCCTGTGCGGCGCCGGAGGCATCCGGCACGGCACGGACCAGGTCGGGACAGAGAGGCCGCGTGATCGGCCCACCGGTCACGCGGGCAGCCGCGGCACACTTTCGACGAGGCGACGTGTGTACCGGTGCGCGGGAGCGCCCAGCACCTGTCCGGTCTCGCCCTGTTCGACGATGTGGCCGCGCTCCAGGACGGCGGTGCGTTCGCACAGCGAGGCCACTACCGACAGGTCGTGGGAGACCATGACGAGAGTCAGACCCTGCTTCTGCTTCAACTCGTTGAGCAGGTCGACGACTTTGACCCGGGTCGTGACGTCGAGTGCGCTGACGGGTTCGTCGGCGAGCAGCACCCGCGGGTCGCACACGGTCGCACGGGCAATCGCGATGCGCTGGCGCTGACCGCCGGAGAACTCGTGCGGATAGCGCTCGGCGGCGTCAGCCGGGAGACCGACCCGCTCCAGGGCGTCGGCCACCTTGGGCCCGGCCGTGCTCCGGCTGTCGATACCGAGGGAACGCAGTGGTTCGGACACGATGCTGCTGACGCGCCTACGCGGGTCCAGCGACGAGTACGGGTCCTGGAAGACACACTGCACGCTGCGCCTGAAACGCCGCATCTGCTCGCGGTCGCGCGGCTTCAGCTCGTCGCCGTCGAACCGGATGGTCCCGGAGGTTGCCCGGGCCAGCCCGAGCAGCAGCCGCAGCAGAGTCGTCTTGCCCGCGCCGGATTCGCCGACGAGGGCGAGGCTGTGCCCGGCCTCGACGGCGAAGGAGACGTCCTCGACGACGGGCGCGGTGTGTCCTCGGTAGGCGAAGGAGGCCGCGTTCAGCTCCAGTACGGGCGTCATCGTGCGCTCCTCAGGTCAAGAGCCGATTCCAGCTGCCGCGCGCTTGCCACCAGCGCCTTGGTGTACTCCTCGCGCGGGGCCCGCACGATCTCGCGGACGTCGCCCTGCTCCACGGCGCGACCGTCCTTCATCACCAGGACGCGATCGGTGACCTTCGAGACGACCGCGAGGTCGTGACTGACGAAGAGGACGGCCATGTCCCGTTCCCGTACGAGGGTGTCGAGCAGGTTGAGCATGTCGGACTGCACGGTGACGTCGAGGGCGGTGGTCGGCTCGTCCGCGATGAGCAGCTTCGGGTCGCAGGCCAGGGCCATGGCAAGTGCGACGCGCTGCCGCTGGCCGCCGGAGATCTCGTGCGGAAAGGAACGGGCGATGCGGTCGGGCTCGGGCAGCCGCACTTGCTCCAGGGCTTCCACGACGGCACGCTTCAGCCCGGTGCCCCTCAGCCCTCGCCTTCTGCCCAGCGGTTCGGCGATCTGCCTGCCGACGCGCATCAGGGGGTCGAGTGCGGTGAGCGGCTCCTGGAAGACGATGGCGGCGTCCCGGCCGCGCACACCCGTGAGCTGCTTCTCGCTCGCGCCCACGATCTGGGTGCCGGCGAGTTCGGCGCTGCCGGTGGCCGTCATGCCGTCGGGCAGCAGGCCGAGCGCGGCGAGAGTGGTCAGCGATTTCCCGGAGCCCGACTCTCCGATGAGGCCGAGTCGTTCGCCGGGGGCGATGGTCAGCGAGAGGCCGTCGACGAGGACGCGCCCGTCGGCCGTACGGATCGCGAGGTCGCGTACGTCGAGGATGTTCATGCGCTCCTCCGTCGGGCCGCCGGGTCCAGGGTGTCGCGCAGTCCGTCGGCGACGAGGTTCACACCGATGACGAGCAGGACGAGCAGGATGCCGGGGGCCAGCGCACCGGCCGGGGCCGTGGTGAAGGTGGCCTGGGCCTCCTGGAGCATGCGGCCCCACGAGGCGTTGGGCGGCGGCGCCCCCAGGCCCAGGTAGGACAGGCCGGCCTCGGCCAGCACCGCGAGTCCGAACTGAAGGGCCAGGTTCACCACAAGCGTCGGCCAGATGTTGGGCAGCACATGCCCGGCCACGATCCGCGGCCACGACGTGCCGGACGTGCGCGCGGCTGTGATGTAGTCCTGTGCCAGGACCCGCTTGACCAGGACCCGCACAAGCCGCCCCACGACCGCGCTCTGCGCGAGGCCGATCGCCAGCACCGCGGATCCCAGTGTGGCCGAGTGCGCGGCGACGATGAGCATCGCAAGCAGCAGCGTCGGGAAGGCGATCAGGATGTCGAGGAACGCGGAGAGCGTGTCGTCGAGCCAGCCTTGGGCGAACGCGGCCAGCACGCCCAGCGTGACCCCGACGGCGGCCGCGATGAGGACCGCACCCAGGCCCGCTTCGAAGGCGACCCGGGAACCGGTCATCAGCTGGGTGAACAGATCACGGCCGAGCTTGTCGGTGCCCAGCAGATGGCCCGCACCGGGGCCGGTCAGCCGCCCGCCGGACGTGTCGTCGGCGGCGTACGGGGCCCAGAAGAGCGAGACCAGCGCAAGCAGCGCGATCAGACCGGCCAGCACGCATCCGAAGGTCAGCGTGTACGAGCGCTTCGTCGACTGCTTCATCGGACGCCTCCGGAGAGCCTGCCGCGGAGCCGAGGATCGATGATCCGCTGTACGAAGTCGGCGGCGAAGCCGATGACCAGCACCGCGAGCGTGGAGACGAACAGCACGCCCTGGATCACCGGGTAGTCGTGCTGTGCGATGCCGGTCGCGAGCAGCGAGCCGAGGCCGGGAAGCGCGTACACGGACTCCACGACGACCGCGCCCAGCAGTGTGGACGCCAGCTCGATGCCGAGGATCGAGATCACCGGCACCGAGGCGTTGCGCAGCCCGTGCCGCCACATGGCCCGCCCGAACGACGAGCCCAGGGCTCGCGCGGTGCGCAGATAGTCGCTGTCCAGTACGTCGAGCGTGGCCGACCTGACGTAGCGGATCAGTGATGCGCTCATCACGAGCGCGATGGTGATGACGGGCAGGGCGAGCGAGCGAACCGCCTCGGCCGGCTGCGACCAGCCGTCCGGTGGGAATCCGCCTGCGGGGAGCCAGCCGGCATTCAGCGCGAAGACGGCTATCAGGATCATCCCGAGCCAGAACACGGGCACGGCGATGCCCAGCTGGGAGACTCCGCTGAGCAGCGCGCCGTACCAGGTCCTGCGTCGGTGCGCGGCGACGAAACCGACCGGGACGGCGATGAGGACGGCCAGGACGAACGCCGTGAGCGTGAGCGGGATCGTGACGTTCAGCCGCGAGGCGACCTCGGGCGCGACCGGCAGCGAGCTGACGAACGACGTACCGAGGTCACCGCCGGCCAGCTGCCCGATCCAGTGGACGAACTGCTCGGGCAGCGGCTTGTCGGAGCCGATGGAGTGGCGCGCCGCCGCGATCTGCTCGGGGCTGGCGCCAACCGAGGTGAGCGCGTTGGCGGGGTCGCCCGGCAGCATCCGCAGCAGCACGAACAGGACGACGCTCGCGAGCGCCAGTGACACCAGCAGGAAGGCGAGGCGGCGCAGGAGATACCGGGCCATCAGCCCTTCTCGATGTCGTACGCGAAGAACTGCGAGTTGAGGCCGTTGACCGGGTATCCGGACAGCTTGCTGCTCGCCACGACGATCTGCGGGTACAGGTACAGCCAGTCGCTGGCCGCGTCCTCCGCGGTCCGGCGGTTGACCTTCTTCAGCAGTTCGGTCTGCTCAGCCGTGCCGGACGCCTGCTCGGCCTCTTCGACCCACTTGGTGACCTGCTTGTTGTCGTAGCCCCAGTAGAAGTCGGGGTTTCCGTACCAGACCAGGTCGCGGTCGTTGACGTGTTCCTGGAGCGTGGCGGTGAAGTCGTGGTTCTTGTAGACCTTCGTGTACCACTCGTCCGGCGTGATCGTGTTGATCTTGACGGTGATGCCGACCTTGGCGAGCTGCGACTTGATGAAGGTCGCCGCCGTCGGGTGCGGGTCGTAGTTGGGGGTGTCGAGGGTGAAGGTGAAGCCGTTCTTGTATCCGGCATCGGCGAGCAGCTTCTTGGCTCGCGCGGTGTCGTAGGCGTTGACCTCGGTGAGGTCCTCGTACCACGGGTCGGTGGGCGGCACCATGGAGCCGATGAGCTTGCCGTAGCCACCCCAGACCGACTCCAGCAGCTTCTTGTCGTCGATGGCGGAGGAGACGGCCTGGCGGACCTTGACGTCCGTGAAGGGCTTGGCCTTGTCGTTGAAGGCGAGGAGCAGCTTGGTCGTCGAGTTGCCGTCGTTGACCTTGTAGTTCTGGTTGCTCTTGAACTGGTCGAGCGCGTCGGGCGACTGCTCGCTCGTGACGACGTCCACGGCGTTGGTCAGGAGCGCGTTGTTGAGTGCGGTCGCGTCCTTGTAGTAGTGGAAGACGACCTGCTTGTTCCTGGCCGCGTCACCCCAGTAGCCGGCGAACCGGTCGAGGCCGAGAGCGGAGCCACGGGTCCACTTGTTCAGCTCGTACGGGCCGGTGCCGTCCTCACTCGTCTTGAGGCTCTTCGCGTCGGAGTTGATGATCCATACGTAGGAGAGGTTGTAGACGAAGGAGATCGACTTCTTCGAGAGCTGGACCTTCACCGTGCGCGCGTCCGGTGTCCCGAGGGACTTGATGACCTCGAGATTGCTCTTGCGCGCGGACTGCGAGTCCTTGGCCATCACCTTCTCCAGGCTGTACTTGACGTCCTGGCTGGTGAGCATCTTGCCGCTGTGGAACTTCACGCCGTCGCGCAGGGTGAAGGTGTACGTGAGTCCGTCGCCGCTGACCTTGTAGTCCTGGGCGAGCAGATTCTCGACCTTGCCGTCGTCGGTGAGCTTGAACAGCCCCTCGTACACATTCCCGTTGAGCGCCTCGGTGACGCCCTGGCCGCCACCCGCGGTGTTGTCGAGATTCTGCGGCTCGTAGAGCGAACCGATGTTGACCGTGGCGTTCTTGTCGTACGCCCCTCCTCCGGCGCCGCCGCCCCCGTTGGAGCCCCCGCCGCAGGCGGTGAGGGTCAGGGCGAGGGCAGCGGCGGTGGCGCCGCCGTACAGGGAGGTCTTCTTGATGCTCATGAGGAGTACGCGCTTTCGTGCGGCGAGGCGGGAGTACGGGGTTGATCAGTGCTGCGCGAGGAAGCCGTCGCGGAAGACGGGGCGCTTCTCGCCGGCCTCGACGGGCAGGTGGAAACGGTTCTGCCGTGGCGGCATCGGACAGTTGTACTGGTCGGAGAATCCGCACGGCGGCACGAAGGCCCGGTTGAAGTCGAGGAGGACACGGCCCTCGCCGGTGTGGGTGACGAAGAGGAAGCGCCCGGCGCCGTAGGTGATGTCACCGTTGGTGGGGTCACCGAAGACGAGAAGCAGGGTGCCGTCGTCGTCGAAGGCGCTCAGCACGTACTCCTGTCCGTCCAGGGTGAGCGCGATGTCACCCGGCACGGCGAGGTCACGGGTTCCGCCGTTGTCGCGGATGTGCTCGAAACCGACCCGCCGGGCGCCCGGCACCGGGGTGTACGAGGCCTCCAGCACCCAGGCCGGGTCGTACGGGAAGACATCGGTGCTTTCGAAGTTCTGGATCGCGGGCGACTGCGCGTCCCAGAAGCGCAGACCGTGCTCCGGCTCGCCGGTGACGAGGTCGGTGCGCTGGACCGTGCTGACGGTCACGCTCTCCGGCTGTCCGGCACGGGCCACATCGAGGTCGGGGCGCTCACCGGCCGGGGCCCAGCGGGTCTCCACGAGCGCGAGGTTCCCGGAGGGCGAAGTGATGGAGCGCCGTCGCCCGGCGCGCCATGCCTCCCAGTCCGCGGCGGGGTCGGTCGGCTGGTCCGGGACGGCGGCGTGGGACACGGCTTTACTCATTCGCGTAGACGATCGTCGGCTGCCACACGTCGAATATCACGCTGCGTGAAGTTCAGCCCAAAGGACCTTCTTTATCTTTCATAAGGCAAGCTAATGTCAAATTCGGGCCACTGGCCGAGATAGGTCTGTCTGTTCCAGCAGGTCAGAGCCCAGAAGGCGCGCCGTTCCACCCCTGGAGTGAGCATCCCGGGGTGCTCGGCATGCGACACGCGGTGCGCCGGAGCACGCTGGTCCTGAAGCTGCCTGTCCGCCCGACCGGCAGCCGGCCAGGAAAGGGGTGGCAGCCATGTTCGCGAGGCTGAGCACCTATGAGGGTTCACCGGTTCCTGCAGAGGGAGACCTGACCGCGAACTGGGAAGCGACTCTCCAGCAGATCCAGGAGGCTTCGGGCTTCCGGGGTGTGTTCTACCTCGTCGACCGGGCCTCCGGGAAGGCTGCGTCGCTGACTCTGTGGGAGGACGAGGAGGCCATGCGGGCCAGCGAGGACAGTGCCGCCCGGCTCCGCGAGGAGATTGCTCACAGGGAAGGCCAGCGCGTTGCCTCGGTCGAGCATTTCGAGGTGGGTTTCGGTCATGTGGAGCCGTCATAGTCGGCGCTCCAGGCGCTGATGGCGACGCAGAGTCGCCGGACCGACATCACAGGCCCCGCGCCCTGGCCGGGCCCGATCGCGGTCGGCTCGGGATCCGCTACCTCGCCGGAGCAGCCGGCAAGCGGGGTTGAGCCATTCGTGTTGTGATCGAAGACAGGGAAACACGCCGGTCGAGACAGGAGGACATCATGTCCGAGAAGCTGCTGGCCCGAGACATCATGACCGGTGGCGTGCAGTGCGTCGGCGCACACGAGTCGCTGCTGGAGGTGGCGAAGACGATGCGCGATCTGGGCGTCGGCTGCCTTCCCGTCTGCGGCGACAACAACAGGCTCACCGGCTTGATCACCGACCGGGACATCGTCGTCAAGTGCTGCGCCGAGGGCATCGACCCTGCAACCGTGCAGGCCGGATCCCTCAATGCCAAGATCCACTGGATCGATACCGAAGCGGACGCCGCCGATGTCCTGACGACCATGGAGGAACATCAGATCAAGCGACTGCCGGTGATCGACGTGAAGGGCGGCCACCGCCTGGTCGGCATGATCACGGAGGCCGATCTCGCGAAGAACCTGAGCGACGAGCAGATCGCTGAATTCGTGAGCTGCGTGTACGCGACTGCTCAGACGTAGCAGCTCCTTCAACTGCCGTCTCACTACAGGCTTCTCATCGCGCAGTCGGTGCGTATGCTCTGCGGATGATCCAGGCGGTATTGCTAGACCTCGACGCGACATTGCTCGACTTCGGTGCACCCGCCTGGAGGGCGACCGTGAGGGCTGTGTGCGATGCCCTGGTCCGGTCGGCCCCAGACCTCGATGCCGACTCACTCCAGGGTGCCTATACACGCCGCTATCTCGACCACATGCGCGCGGGCGGGGACGGTGCGCAGCACCCGCCCGGCCGGATCCCGGATGCCGATTCCATCTGGAGGGAGTGCTGGCGGCAGGCGCTCGACGAGTGCGGGCACGCCGAACTCGCCGGCCCTGCGACCGATGAATACAAGCGGCAGCGTCGTCGGCGCTACGTCCTGTTCGACGACGTGGTGAACACACTGAGTGCTCTTCGCAGCGCCTCGTACCGGCTGGGGCTTGTCACCAACGGTCCGGGCGACGCGCAGCGGGACAAGATCACGGCGACCGGTCTGGACAGGTTCCTGGAGCTCACCGTGATCTCGGGCGAGGTGGCCGTGTCAAAGCCCGACCGGAGGATTTTCGAGATCACCCTCGAACGCATGGGGCTCGGGCCCGCCGATGTCTGCCACGTGGGCGACAGCCTGGTGACCGACGTCGGCGGAGCGCTCAACGCGGGTCTGGGTGCCTCGATATGGCTGAACCGGTCGCACATGGTGCGCGACCCCCTGCTACGTCCCCCGTCGCACGAGATCGCTTCTCTTCATGAACTTCCTGCCCTGATACGAAAGGGTTCTGCCCTCGGATCGGCGGGAGCACGGCCTGACGACGCGACAGCCCCTGGAGCGCCCTGAATCTCAGGGCCAGGGCCTCTCGTCTGGATCATGCTGGGCTCGATCCGAACGAAAGACCCTGTGGCCCGAGTGGCAACCGTCGTCCGGTGGCAGCTTCCTCCGGGCGGCCATCGCCCGGCGGAGCAGGGACTCTGCCGGATCAGGCGTGCGCCGTGGGGCGGGTGGAGCGCAGACGGGACTTGATGCCCACGAGCACGGCCGACAGCACCGCCCAGAGGGCGAGGGTGAGCAGTGGCACTCCTGCGTGGGCACCGTCGAAGTAGCTCAGATCGCTCACCACCCGTACCGCCGCGCCGGGCGGCAACAGAGCGGAGACGGCACGGGCGGCCGCCGGCAGCAGATCGGAGCTGATGGTGGCGCCGCTGGTGGAGTTGCCGACCGTGAGCAGAAGCAACGTCGCCACCGGGACGCCGATGGGGCCGAGGTAGGTGCCCAGCAGTTTCGTGGTGAACGCTGCCGCGGCCGCCAGCAGCGCCAATGTGGCCGCCAGCGGGAAGAACGGGGCAGGGACCGCGTCCAGGACGGGGCCTGCGATGATCGCGGCAACGGTGCCGGTCGCCACCGAGACGCCCGTGATCAGCCAGAACCGGTGCCGCAGGTGGAGCACGTTCGCCATGCCCAGCGCGTTCTGGGCCAGGACGAACCCGGCGAGGGTGACACCGAAGGACACATAGAACCCGGCGAGACCCCGCCCGTCGAAGGGAGCGAGCGGCACCACGTCGGTCGTCGTGACCTGCTCGCCGGATCCCGCGGCGTACGCGGACACCACGCTCTTGACCGCGCCCGTGGTGGACAGGCCGTTCGCCCCGGCCACCTCCAGGTTCAGCTGTCCGGCGCCGCCGGAGCTCAGCGCAGCCACCACGTCGTGCTGTTCCACGGCCTGGCGGGCTGCGGCCGCGCTCACCGTGGGACGTACGTCGACGCTGTCGCCGAGCGACACCTCCATCTTGTGCGCGAGGGTGTTGCCCACGACCGCCACCGGCAGCTGATGCGGCTTCGGGTCGCGTTGCAGCCCGACGTAGCAACTGATGAAGGCCGAGACGAGGACCAGGGCGATCACCGCGGGCTGCAGCAGCGTCCGCAGCGGCGGCCGGCTGCTCGGGCCCGGGTGGCGCGGCGCGGACGCCTCGCCGGGGACGGAGCCGGGCGGTGTGGTCACTTCCTCGCTGCGGACGGCGGGACCGACGGTGGGTGTCATGAGAAAACTCCGGTGTTCTGAAAGTTGATGGGGACGCGCGAGGCCGCGGGGCCGTGCTGCGTCAGGCGGCGGCCGGCTGCGTGGCCAGGCTCTGCTCGATCTGGCGGCTGACGTCGTCGGCGACGATCTCGGGGAGTCCGTACTGCAGGCCGTCCAGGGCCTGCGGGGCCGGGTCGATCTTCTGGCCGGCGAGGACGTGGGCGGACATGTCCATGAGGCCGACGTGCAGGGTGCATACGGCGATGCCGCGCGGAACGAACCCCTGGCCGACCGAGCCGATGAGCGCCCAGGAGGCGGCCTCGGCCGCGGGGTGGGCCCCGTACCCAGGCAGGTGCCCGCCGGTGACGGAGTCCTTCAGTCCCATGCTTCTCCCTGTACCGGCCGCGGCGACCACCCTTCGTGAGCGCAGCGGACCAAAATAGATTTCGCTAACAATCTAAACAGGGTCGTACGATAGATTGCAAACGACAGCCATGTGGAGGAGGTAGCCCGATGGGCCGCGTGTCACAGGCACAGGCGCAGGAGAACCGGAAGCGCGTGGTCGCCAACGCCTCCAGGCTGTTCCGGGAGCAGGGCACCGGCGTCAGCGTCGCGGACCTGATGAAGTCGGCCGGGATGACCCAGGGCGGCTTCTACAAGCAGTTCGCCTCCAAAGACGCCTTGGTCGGCGAGGCCACCGTCCACGCCTTCGCCCAGTTGGAGGCGCGCCGCGCGGCAGAGCTCGACGCGCACGACGGGCGACGTGACGCCGCCCGTCAGGGCCTGATCGACCACTATCTGTCGACCCGGCACCGCGACAACTCCGGCGACGGCTGTCCCGCCGCCGCGCTCGCCGCCGACATGGCCCGGGACGCGGGTGACGCCGCGCACGACGTCTACATCGAGGGAGTACGCGACTTCGCCCAGTGGCTCGCCACCGACGACGAAGACGGCCTGGCCCACCTGGCCACCCTGGTCGGCGCCCTCGTGCTGGCCCGCGCCACCCACGGCTCCCCACTGTCCGACGAGATCCTCCACGCCGCCCACGCGGCCCTGTCCGACGACAGCTGATCCGCCCGGGCCTCTTCACCCACGGGCACGGCGCTGGTCAGGACCCTTGCGCGGGCGCGCCAGTCCGAAAATGCGCGGGACGACGCTTGCGCCCCCATGCTGGATGGGTGTGCACATGGCCCGTACGGAGAGGAGTGCCCGAGATGATCCGCCGCAAGTGTTCGGCCCTCGGCGCAGCGCTGCTGACCGCCGGGGCCCTGGCGACGACGACGCACGAGGCCGCCGCCGCTGAGAAGACATGCCCCTACACGTCCTCCATCGATCGTCCCGCGCTCACGTACGTGAGCGCCGGTCTTTCCGTGAAGCAGGCGCAGTGTCTGAGCAACGTGTGGGGCGGCGTTCCGAAACTCGCGGTCGACGGGGTCTTCGGCACCGCCACGTCGAAGAAGATCATCTGGATTCAGGGATGCCACGGCCTGGGCAGAACCGGGGTCGTCGACCAGGACACCTGGCAGGTGCTCTACCATCCCGCGCTGGACTGCTACGACCCGTATCCGAAGTGACCTGCCCAAGTTCGGCCGCGACGGCCGGCGCGGAAATCACGCACCGAGTGGAGGTGTGCAGTCGGCTCGGCCCCACACAAATGACCAGCCGATGGCCTCGCGCGACTGGCAGGTCGCGGGGCAGCCACCGGCTGGCGCATGCACACGGCTGTTACACCATGGGGTCGATGTCCCCGCCGCTCGCCTGCTTGCTTTGCTGCTTGAGCTCGCGGGCCTTGTCCTTCAGCCGCTGACGCTCCTGCGGGTCGGAGATACGCTCTGCGGCCTGTTCCATCTCCTGTGCCTTCTGGAGAAGTTGCTGGGCACGGGCACCGGACTCGCCTGCAACGCTCATGATCACTCCTTGGTGTCATCGGGGAAGAGCGGGCCACACCAGCGAAGCAGCGCGCCTCTGCCCGCGCATCTCGAAGGCTCACCCACCGTTATCCGCGCAGGCCGCGGCACGCACATGAGGGTTCGGACGCATCCGCGGGACCGACGGACAAGGGGATGCCCACGGAAGCGGGTTGACCTGCGGCCGTACGACACCATCAGATTCGGCAGTGCCGCGCGTGCTGTGCTGTGGGGCGGGGTGAGCTTGCGGCTTACTTGTTGACCTTGTCTATGCGCCACGCAACCATCCCTGTGACCCCTGGCATCCCCTCGGTGTCGATCCTGACCTTGGCCGCTGAGGCTGTGATGCGTCGGCGCAGTGGGACGCCGTCGCAGTCCATGGTTCGGCGGACGGGATTCCGCAGGGCTATGGACAGGACGACCCGCAGTCAAGCCCATGGAAGACGCCTCCGTCACTGGCGCGGACGGTCGAACCAGTCTCTGGTGTCCTGTCTGGTCGAGAGGACGATCACGAGAGCGCCGACTGCGACGACAATCCCCCACACGCCGTTGTGCAGCTTCGCGCTGATCGCGGTGCCGGCGATGATCAATGAGCCAACGATGACCAATGATCCGACGACAACTGCGCCGATGCGGACTTGGTGGCCGCCGGTGGTGAACTTCGCGGCAATGACGAACGCAGCTGCGGCGAGCGTCCCGAACGGGAGCGCCGCAAGGAAGAGTAGGCCAATTACCAACTGCCCCATGGCACCGGTCTGCAGAGTGGCAGCGACCATCATGAGCCACAGGGCGGCGACGATGTTCCCTGCGCCCACGACGATGAGCACGGCGCGGGCGGACTTGACGGTGCCGGGCATCTGGACCATGCGGGTTCCTTTGAACGGGCTCACCTGGGTGGCGGCGCGCACTGGGCTGCCGGCCACCCGTCGTCGCCCGTGCACCGGTGCACGGCGTCGTGGCGATGGCCGCGGAGGCACAGGACAGGAGCAGGTCGGCGGTGGACCACCGAGTCATGCGAAGTCGGTGAGTAGCACCTACAACGAGATCATCCTGAAAAGGGCGCGTAGCGAGGGAAGCGTACGGGTGAGAGCTCCCTCCGACGTCCGCTGGGCTCTGACCGCCGAACAATAGTTATCAAGAGCCGGACCTGGGCTGGCCGGAGGGGCATAATCCCCTCCGGCCAGAGCGTCAGGCTGCGCCGGTCATCCGCCTCGTCCGCAGCATCCGGCGCCGTCCGCCGGGCGGAATTCGAGCATCGGTGATCTCCTTGCGGGGACCAAGGATCAGGCGGACGAGCAGTCGCGCTTCTTCTTCCCCATGCTCTCCATGATGGACATCCTCCCGGGACCGAAGCCCCTCATCTCCGATGTCCGTCAAAGCGGATCAAGCCCAGGGCGGGATCGCCGTCATCGGACCTGGGATCACCGTGGTAGTTGGCCATGTGGGCTCATAAGTCATTACAGGGGAAGGCTTACTGCCCGCCGAGTCGGAGTACAGCAACCACGTACAGGCTCACGGACACCGTCGGAAGCAGAAAGGCGAGAACCGTGTGGACGACGAGCCCTCGCCCTGGGGCAAGCCCCAGATGTGCCCGGGCCGCACGGCTCACGCGGGGCCTGGCGACACCTCGCGCGGCGTTCGCGTCCGCCTTCTCGATCGCTCGGCGTAGCTTCCTGCGGCTTCTCTCGGTCGTGATACCCAGTCGCACACCGTGGGCATCGCGCACCAACAGGGTCCGGTACGTGCTGCCGTACGAGAAGGTCGTCAGCAGCCGGACGGTGGCGATCCGGTTGAGGTCGACGGACCGTTCGCCGGTCAAGGTGTGCGCAGCCAGGTGCGACGATGAGTGCCGGAACGGGGCTCGCTCCTCGCACAGTGCCGGTAGCAGGACGGAGCTGGCGATCACGGACAGCAGGCCGAGCACGATCGGTGCGCCTTCGGGGACTGCCCCCGCCCTGGCCAGCCCGTAGCCGCCGAAAGGCAGCAGAAGGACCGTCACCGCCAGGCCCGATCCCATGCGTGCACGCGCCACGCTGCGGGTTGTGGTTGCTTCCATTGACGCCCCCCCGTTTCTGCCAGCAGACATCAGCATGCATGCGCGGCGGATCTCTGCGCATTGCCGGTGTCCGGCAATCTTCGGCTCGGGATCCAGCGGGTCCAGGCGCCAGTACCAGCAGGACTCCGTGATCTCGTCGTTCGTCGCGGAACAGGACGGCGACTGCGTGATCTTGGTGAGGTGTGAGGACTCTTCAAGATAGTGCGGTGGCCGGGCTGGGGCCCACAGAATGCCTGCGAAGATCGTGATGAGCCCTCTGTGCCCCACCGGGATGACTGTGGACAACACGGGTGAGATCTCGGACCATGACCTGTATGCCCACTTGGACTATCAACGCGGAGCCCGTCACCGGCACGGGTATTGACGAGGCGATGTCGCAGTACTTCACCGAGATCGGACTGCGGGTGCTGGGGCGCCCGGCCACGGAGGCGGAGCTTCGGGAGGTGCTCAACGAAGACCCACATGACGATCTCAGCCCGCCGCACGGCGAGTTTCTCGTCGCTCGCGATGGCGACGGCAAGCTCCTCGGATACGCCGGGGTGCGGCTGTTGGCAGGCGTCCCGGCGACAGCGGAGCTGAAGCGTATGTACGTACAGCCCGCGGGGCGGGGCGCGGGCCTGGGCCGCGGCCTGCTACTGGCCGTCGAAGCGTCAGCACAGAAGTTGGGTGCTTCCCGGATCGTGTGCGAGACCAATTCCGAACTCACCGAGGCGCGGGCCTTGTACACGGCGCATGGCTATGAGGAGACCGCACCCTACGACGGTCACGGGAAGGCGGAGCACTGGTACGCCAAGGCTCTCGGCTAGAGGATGTTCCGCGGCCGTTGGGCAGTGGGATGATCTTGGCGTGGCTGGTGTGATCACGGCGTCGGAGTCGACTTGGACAGCCCCGTTCGCCGGGCCGAGCCCGCGCTGCTTCGGGAAGTTGGTGACCGCCCTGCGGCGTGAGGGCGCCGATGATGTCCGTCGGGGACGACTCTGGGGGCTGCCTCTGGAGGACCGGGTCCTGTCGGTGGCGGCGTACTGGCACACGAACCTGACGATGCGCCAGATTGCCCTGCTGTTCGGCGTCTCCAAGTCGGCCGCCGACCGGATCATCGACCACCTCGGCCCGCTCCTCGCGCTGCAACCGCGGCAGCGGTTCGCGAAGGACGCCGAGGCCCTTGCTTCTGCCGCTGCGTGCGGCCCACTGCTTGCCGGGGTGGGGCTGGAGGTTGAGTGGCCCGAACTCGGCCATGCAGAAGATGACTTCGGGCTCGCCTTCCTCAGGTATGACCTCGCTGTCAGCGATCGCGTAAAGGTGCTCGACGCGGGCCTTCTTGGCGGCGTAGTCGGGGGTCACGGGAGGTCTTCCAGGTCTTCACGCATTGAAAGGAGACGCCCTCCTCGCGGAGCAGGACCCGCAGGCCCTCGTGGCTGATGTCGTCGACCACCCCCTCGGCGACCAGGAAGTCGGCCAGCTTGGCCAGGCTCCACGTCGAGAGCGGCGGGCCGTGCTCGACCGGCTTGGACTTGGCGACCTTCTTGACCTCACGGCGTTCAGGCAGCGTGAAGGTCCTCGGACGGCCGCCCGATACTTCAGGTGGAGCGAGTCGAAACCGTCGTCGTTGAAGTTGTGGAGCACGTCCCGCACCCGGTCAGCGCTGGTGAACGTCACCTCGGCGATCTTCGCCACGGACATACCCTGCGCGGACAGCAGCACCATCTGGCCCCGCCGCCAGGTCACCACCGACCCGGTGCCCCTACGGACGATCCGCAGCAGCCGCTGCCCCTCGCCGTCATCAATCTCCCGGACCCGCACCCATTCAGCGACGTGATCATTCTGGCCGTCCGGTCCTGCCCAGCGCGGCAACCGGACGACACGTCACAGCAGGGCGGACGTCGCCTGACGCGGCACCAGTTGGCTGGGCCACTCACGGTCACCGGGGCAGACGAAGCTGCCGCCCACGGCGGCGACCGACGCCACGTCACACTCGGAGTCGACGGCCTCGGCCCGCATCCGGCCGAGATGCACACAGCTGCAGTGCCCTTCGATCAGGGAGGGGAAGGGTTGCCGGTATCCGTGGCGGACGTCGGCGAGCCGGCCGGCATCGATCGTGTGGGCCCCCCCTGCTCGGGTCGGCCGCCCGGGACCTGCCCGGGCCGGGGGATGTGATCCAGATAGGTCACGGTCAGGAACTTGATCTGGCGTGCGCTCACCGACACCAGTTGGTGATCGGTGAGCGGTCGGGAGGGTATCCCGGGGCGAGAGCGGTATTCCAGGGGAGCGACCAGGGCCAATTCGCGGTCACCCGTCTCCTCGGCCTGGTGTGCGAAGTGCTTGAGCACGCCGGCCAGATACGATCCGTCGACGAGTTCGCAGCCGACGTACGTGCACTTCGCCCCAGTGAGTGCCGGGTAACGGCCGAACAGCAGCCACCACGACGACTCGGCCGACAGTGGGCCGGGACCGCGCGGCAGCAGCTTGGCGGCGGCCAGCGCGGCACCGGCCGCGGCGACGAGCAGCGCGCAGGACCACAGCGTCAATCGCCCGTAGTCGTCGCGCACATAGGCCCAGCCGTCGCGCACGAGGCGTCCGGTGTCGGGGGTGAGGCCGGGTGCCGCCGTACGGATCAGCGCGAATACCGCGAGGGCGATCCCGTCGAAAGCCAGGCCGGCCAGTACGACACGGGTGGTCTCGCGGAACGCGGACGAGGTGCGCTCGGGCAGGTGCACGTCGCGGGCTGCCGCATAGATGAATCCCGGGACCAGGCAGACGACGAAGAGAACCAGTCCGAGAAGGGAACTGGGCACGGCGCCTCAGCTCTCCGTGTCGTCCGTACGGTGCTCCCCCTGCCGCCCGGCACTGTCTGACGAAGTGCTGTCGGCGGGGCCGGCCGGTGCACCAGGGATGCCGGAGGCCGGTGCGGGCAGGCCGACGCCGGCGACCACGGCCTGGCCGCCATGCTTGGGGCCGTTGAGGAGTTCCTCGCGCGGGCTGGTGAGCGGCCGCCGTCCGCGCGGCTTCGGTGGCGGGGTGGAAGTGGTGGCGCCGGCGCCCGCGTCATCGCCCACGATCAGTGCCTCCTTGCACATCGTGCGAACGTGCGTACCGATCCTCTTTGTCGGCTCGTGAGCCGCAGCGCAGACCCTGGGACTTCACGGGCCCGTGTGGATGAAGGGTGTCCAGATCGCCAGTTCCATATCCGGCTGGGCACGCAGCTCCCGCACAGCGTTGTGGAGTGCGAGCGCGCACTCCTCGGATGCCAACTCCCCCTTCTCTACCAGAGAGTTGTACAGATGATCGGCGACGAAACCAGCATAGCGGCCGAGCACCGTCCACATGGTTGCTACCACGTGACGGTATCCGGCGAACTGGAGCGCGGCGGAGATGTGGATCGCCTCGTCGGGCTGACCGTAGCCGGTGAGCGCCGTACTGCAGCTGGACAGGAAGGCGAACTCCGCGTCGTCCAGGCTCAGTCGGCCCAGATCGGCGACGGTCAGCGTCCCGTCGTGCAGTCGCAGCCCGCTGTGCGAAGGGTCGAGAGGGGCCAGGTCGCCGTGGCAGGTGATGTGTGCCCAGCCGTGGTCGCCCAGCGCCCGGCGCACAGCGTCCCGAGTGGCCTCGGGGCCGGCGATGACGCTGGTCCGGTCGGGAAAGAAGGCGCTCACGGCCTCAACGTCCTCTTCCGCGTCCGGGAGCGGTGGCCGACCAGGTGTCTCGGGCATCGCCACAAGCAGCATACGGCGCCGCCCGGGCCGGGGAGACGGACGAGTACGGGCCTTGATCAGGGTGCGCAGTGTCGGTGTGTAGGAGGATACGACCCGGTCCAGTACGCAGGCCCCCGGTCCAGATCCTGGGTGGTGGCGACCCGCGGCGTGGAACGGCAGGAAGGTCAGCGGGCCGGCGGGGCACCACCACACCCGCGACCAGGCGCCGTCGGTCGGCTCGCCGGTGTGGCCGAGCGCGTCCAGGACGGGTTCGGCGGCGGCGTCCCACAGCCAGTTCAGGACGTCCCGCACCATCAGGCCGAGAACGTCGAGTTGTCCGTCCGCGTCGCGCTTCATGTCAAGAGCCAGCAGCAGATCCACGTACTCGTACGATTCGAGGGCGCTCATGTACGTGGTCACGCGTTGCTGCACGACGTCCGGGTTGAGCTGTGGCAGAGAGATCACCGTCAGCCCGTCCGGACTCAGCGCCAGGGCATCGCTGCGGCGTTCGGCGATGTTGATCAGGACGACTGTGCCGTTCGTGGCGGCGGTGCGCAGGTGGGCGAAGCCGGGCGGGAGCAGGAAGTCTCCGCATCCGGGGACATACTGTCGTACCTCCTCGCACAGCGCGTCCCATTCACGGGCCAGGTCCATGCGCAGGTCCGTGTGGTCAGCTGGGACGTTCAGGCGGTCCGGTCCGGCGTCCATGGCAAGCAGACGGGTGCGCACCCGGTCCAGCCGCTCGGCGAGTTCGGGCGCCGTCCGGCATACCGCGTCCAGGTCGGGATCGGTGTCGAGGAACTGGCTCCACAGGATGGCTCGGCCGTGCTCCAGCAGTTCGACGGCCCGTTCGGGACGGCCGGCGTCCAGGGCCGCGGCGGCGGCCTCCTGGGTGAGCGGGCCGATGCGGGTCAGGTGCCGCTCGCGGTCACGGCGGCCGAGGCCGTGCCAGGCGACCAGGGGGACGCAGGCCATCGCCTGCTCGTAGGCGGCCAGGGCGGCGGCCGGTTCGGGCGCCTGATCAGCCAGCTCGCGCAGTGCTGTCATCCGCAACAGGGGGGAAGCCGTCGCCGCCTCGGCGGCCGACCGCAGCGCTTCGGAGGCGGATGTCCGGTCGGCTGCCGCGGCCGGGCCGGGGTGCACCTCGGCCCCCTTGAGCAGCAGCCGTGCCCGCAGGTACAGCAGCTGGGCTCGCTCCGGCCGCCCCGTAGGGCACTCCTCCAGGGCGTCGGCGACACTGGTGAGCGCCGCTTGGTGGTCAGCCCACCGTGAGCTCACCGAGAAGCGGGCCGCCAGCGCGTCCGCCAGGTTCGCCAGCAGGCCCGGGCGAAAGCGGTGGCCGACGGGAACGGCGTCAACCGCCTCGCACAACAGGTCGATCGACCTGTCGATGTCGTACGTCAGCATGTCGGTCTCATCGGCAGCCCCGCTGAACGAGCCGTCGAGATCGAGCGGTGGTGCCAGCTCGTGAAAATGCCTGCTGTGAGCCAGCGCCAGATTCGACAGATAGGCGGGGCGCAACGTATGGCGGGGCGGTATCGCCCGGACAGCCTGTCCGCCTGTCTCGATCGCCTCATCCAGGTCCCTCAGGTCGCCGAAGTGGTCGAAACGCAACCGCATGGCGATCCCGGCCAGGTGCAGTGCGGTGTGCCGTTCATGTTCCGGAGCGGCCTGTGCGGCGCCTCGGCTCAGTGTGACGGCTTCGTCGAGATCGGCGCGCCCGCCGCGGCGCAGGAAGCGGTCAAGGCGTGCGGTCGCGAACCCGGCGAGAGCGAAGTGATCGGCGCCGGCCGCAGCGGCCTCACGGTAAGCGGCGATTGAGGCGTCGAGGTCACCGACATTCCCGGAGATCGCCGCGCGGGCCCGCAGCGCGTTGCCCAGCTCGGCGTGGGTGCGAGCGCGCTGCGGTGAGTCGGCAGGAGAGATGTCGAGGGCTTTGGCGAGGGCCTCGACGGCGTGGTCCATGTCCGAGGGTGAACCGAATGCTTCCCCGCGAAGTGTCAGCGCGTAGCCGAGGACGAGCAGCTGGGAGGCGCATCCGGCCATGCTCCGGCCGTCCTCGGCCGACCGTTCCACGCCGTCCTGTGCCATCTCGACAGCGAGGTCGAGGTCATTCGGATCCGGCTCCAGACGGAACCTGTCGCACAAGGCCTGTGCCAGGGTCGGGCCGATGGCGGACTCCCATTGCACGGACCGGGAGGCCTCGGCGTCGGCCGCGGCTTCGAGGAGAATCTCGTCGGCGGTGGCGATCGCGGCAACCAACTCGTCGCGGTCTCCGGTGTGATGGTAGGCCGCGTAGTGCACCTCCGACCGGCGGACCAGAAGCCGCATACGCGCCTCTGTCCTGTCCTCACGCTCCAGACACTCGCGGACCGTCAGTGCGGCCTCTTCGAGGTACCGGCCTTCCCCGTCGACGCGGTACAGGTCGAGCAGCGCGGCCGCGAGCAGCTGAGCGGCTTCGGCCCCCATCCGTGCGTCCCCGTACGCGGACACCGACGTGCCGTAGGCGGCTCGCAGGCTGAGCACACAGTCGTCGAGGTCCTGTCGCCGATGGTGCCTGAGGTACAGCGCTCGGCAGGCGCTGCCGAGCATGTGGTGCGTTTGTGCCGACTCCGGACTGCCTTGAGGGTGGACGGTGAGCAGGCGCCGCAGAACGGCCGCCGCCTCCTCGTAGTGACCGGCCAAAAGCAGAGCGGCGCCGAGATTCTGGGCGGGCGCGAGCCACTCGGGGTCGTCCGGACCGAGGGGGGCCGGCCCTCGGTGGGCCTGGCGCAGCTCGGCCAAGGCCGCCTCCAGGTCCTCAGGCCGGCCCCGCAGTTGGTGGCGCCGCAAGTAGGCCCGGCCCAGGTAACCGCGCATCACGGCCGCCGTCGCCGGGTCGTCGGGGGCATGCAGCACTGCGTTGCTCAGATCGGCGACGGCTCTGTCCAGGTCCTCCGCCCGGCCGAGCACTTCGTAGAGCGCGCACAGCTGATGGCCGCGCAGGCACCGGTAGACCACGCGGTCGGCGTGCGCGCCGGCCTCGATGGCCAGTACCTCGGCCTCGGTCAGGACCGCGATCGCCCAATACGTCGCGTCTGGATCCCGCATCTGCGAGGCATCGCGCGCGAGCGCCGCTGCCAAGGCTGTGTCCAGCTCCCGGGCAGCGGCACGGGCCGCATACTGCTGCTCCATCAGCGGCGGCAGCACCGCAGCAGGATCCAGGTCGCGCATCCGGAAGAACATCCGCACAGCGGCGCCGGTCGCCTCCTCGTGCGCGTGCCCGGTAATCTCCAGACGCAGATACCAGTAGAACCAGGCCAGTACGGCGGCTGCCTCCAGGTCCAGTTGAGGTGCCTGGGCCAGCAGTTCCTCGGCGGCGGTCACTGCCGTCCGGTCGGTCACCGCGTCGCGCGCGCCCTGCTCGTACTGGATGATTCGGCGCCGCAGTGTGGTGAGCCGATTCAGTTCCTGCATTCGGTTCCCCCGTGTCCCGGAACTTCTCTCAGACGCTAGCACCGGACATGACAGGATCTAGGCCGTCGCCGGCATTGCCCACCGCCGCTTCGGCGCGCGCCCGGTCCGCGCAGCGATCGCCTGCGAGATGTCGCCGGATGCGGGCGGCCGCCTGAGTTGCACTCGGCGGGGGGCCGGCCGACCGGACGAATGTCCGGCACCCACACGCAGCAGAGACGGCCCACTGACATGACGCCCCGTCAGTCCTCGCGGTCCCGCCTCACCTCTACGGGCCAGTGGGGTGGTCCGTGGCGACACGGCACCCGTGGGCGGCTCGGGTCCGGGGGGCCGGCTCCGGATCCGCGTTTAATCGCGTCCGAGAACCGGAACGCCGGGCACGGAGAGCGCTGACGGGCGCGGATCCACGGGCCACGCCCCACAGCGCTTGAGGGAGATCGCCATGAGCGGCACAACGGCTTTGCCGACACCGTCCGGTCCCTGCCTGGACGAAGGGCTGCTGCCCGCCGACTTCTACGCCTACGAGGAACTTTTGTCGGACAGCGAGCGGGAGAAGGTCGAGTCCCTTCGCGCGTTCCTCCGCACGCAGGTCGCCCCGATCGTCGACGACTGCTGGGCCCGGGCCGAGTTCCCCTTCCAGCTGGTCGAGGGATTCGGGAAGCTCGGCCTGATGGACTGGGCCGACCCGGACTCCCCGGAATCCAGGCCCAGCAACCTCCTCGCGGGCTTCATCGCGTTGGAGATGGCGCATGTCGACGCGTCCATTGCCACGTTCGCCGGCGTGCACACGGGTCTGGCCATGGGCACCATCCTCACCTGTGGCTCCGACGAACAGAAGCGGCGATGGCTGCCGGCGATGAGCCGCTTCGAGAAGATCGGCGCCTTCGGGTTGACCGAGCCGCACGGCGGCTCCGACGTGGCCGGCGGCCTGCGGACGACCGCGCGGCGCGACGGCGACGTATGGATCCTCGACGGCGCGAAGCGGTGGATCGGGAACGCGACGTTCGCCGACCTGGTCGTCATCTGGGCCCGCGATGTCGAGACGAAGCACGTGCTCGGCTTCGTCGTGGAGAAGGACACCCCCGGGTTCACCGCGACGAAGATCGAGAACAAGATGGCGCTGCGGATCGTGCAGAACGCCGACATCGTGCTCGACGGCTGCCGCGTTCCGGAGGCCAACCGGCTGCAGAACGCGAACTCGTTCAAGGACACCGCCAAGATCCTGCGCCAGACGCGCAGCGGCGTGGCGTGGGAGGCGGTGGGAGTGATGTTCGGCGCCTACGAGATCGCCCTGCAGTACGCGAAGGAGCGCGAGCAGTTCGGGCGCCCGATCGGGGGCTTCCAGCTCGTGCAGGACCTGCTGGTGAAGATGCTCGGCAATGCCACGGCCTCGTGCGGGATGACGGCGCGCCTGGCCCAGTTGCAGGACGCCGGGGTGTACCGGGACGAGCAGTCCGCCCTGGCGAAGGCCTACTGCACCGTGCGGATGCGCGAGAACGTGGGGTGGGCGCGGGAACTGCTGGCCGGCAACGGCATCATCCTCGACTACAAGATCGGCCGCTTCGTCGCCGACGCCGAGGCCATCTACTCGTACGAAGGCACGCGGGAGATCCAGACTCTCATCGTCGGACGTGCCGTGACCGGCGGCCTGAGCGCCTTCGTGAGGTGAAGCAGATGACCACCGAATCCGTCTTCACCGGCCTGAAGGTCCTCGACGCGTCGAGCTTCATCGCAGGACCGGCCGCGGCCACCGTGCTCTCCGACTTCGGAGCGGACGTGATCAAGATCGAGCCGCCGGGGACGGGCGATCCCCAGCGGCGGCTGAGCTCCGTGCCGCCCAGCCCCAAGGCGCAGGCCAACTACAGCTGGCACCTCGCCAACCGCAACAAGCGCGGCATGGTGATCGACCTGAAGTCACCGGCGGCCACCACGGTCCTCAAGCGCCTCGTCGAGTGGGCCGACGTGGTGATCACCAACTTCCCGCACGGCACACGCGAAAAGCTGCACCTCGGCTACGAAGAGGTCGCGGGCTGGAACCCCCGGGTCGTCTACGCCGACATCACCGGCTTCGGGGACACCGGCCCCGACGCCGGGCAGCCAGGCTTCGACCTGACCGCCGCCTGGTCGCGCAGCGGACTGCTGGCCTCCACCCGGGACGCGGGAGCCCCGCCGACGGTGCCGGTCTGGGGCAGCGGCGACTACATGTCGGCGATCGCGATCTACGCGGCGATCGTGACCGCCCTGTACCGCCGTGAGCGCACGGGACAAGGAGCCAGTGTCGGGACGTCGCTGCTCGCCGCGGGCGTCTGGGCCACGGGAACGCTCGTGGCCGGCGCGCTCGCCGGCGGCACGCCGTTCGAGCTGCACGACCGGAAGGCCCCGGCGAACCCGCTGATCAACCCCTACCGGACCGCGGACGACGAGTGGTTCATGCTGGTCGCCTCTCCCCCGCACTGGCCGGGACTGGCGCGGGCCATCGGGCACCCCGAGCTGCTCGAGGATCCCCGTTTCTCGGACATCGAGGGCTTCGTCAAGAACTCCGCCGCACTGAGCGAGCTGCTCGACGCCGAGTTCCGCACGCAGCCCTTCGCCCACTGGAAGGACGCCCTGGGCCGGGAACGCGTCACCTACAGCCTCATTCAGACGCCGGAGCAGGCCGCGCAGGACCCGCAGCTACGCGCGAACGACATCGTGGTGCCACTGGAAGGAGTCAGCGGGCTGGACGAAACCATCAGCAGTCCGGTCAACCTCCGAGGGGTGCCGAAGGTGCCGGCGAAACGAGCGCCCGATCTCGGTGAGCACAACGACGAGATCCTCGCCGAGCTGGGATTCGGCCCCGCCGAGATCGCCGAGCTGCGCGCCCAGGGAACGATCCCCGGCACGACGGAAGGCGAGGCGTCGCCATGAGCACGGCGTCCGAAGCGTCCGACACGGTGCTCCACGAGCGCCGCGGCGGCGTGCTGACCATCACCCTGAACCGCCCGGCGCAGAAGAACGCCGTGGACCACGAGGTCGCGGTACGGCTCGCGTCGGCCTTGGACCTGCTCGACACGGACCCGGAGCTGTCTGTCGGCGTACTCACGGGCGCGGGCGGGGTGTTCAGCGCCGGCATGGACCTGAAGGCATTCTCCAGGGGTGAGCTGCCGGTGCTCCCCGGCCGGGGTTTCGGCGGGCTCACCGGCACGGCGGTGCGCAAGCCGTTGATCGCCGCGGTCGAGGGCTGGGCGCTCGGCGGCGGCTTCGAGATGGTGCTCGCCTGCGACCTGATCGTGGCCGCGGAAGACGCCCGGTTCGGGCTTCCCGAGGTCACGCGCGGTCTTGTGGCAGCAGCGGGCGGACTGGTCAGGCTGCCGCGCCGCCTTCCGTACCACGTAGCCGCGCGCGTACTGCTCACGGGCGAGCCGCTGACCGCAGCCGAGGGCAAGGAGTACGGCCTCGTCAATGAGCTGACCCCATCCGGCGCCGCGCTGGACGCGGCCCGCGAGCTGGCGGAGCGCGTCGCGCGGAACGCACCGCTGGCACTGGCGGCCGTCAAGGAGGTTCTGCGTGAAACGCAGGGCTTGAACGAGAGCGACGCCTTCACACGCCAGGACGAGCTCACGAGCGGGCTGTTCTCCAGCGAGGACGCGCGGGAGGGCGCACAGGCGTTCGCCGAGAAGCGCGCCCCTGTCTGGCACGGCCGCTGAAGCCGGCCAGGTCAGCCGCCCCCTCCCCCACAGCCCGCGTCCGACTCCCAGGAGCAGTGACCAACCATGAATGCGCACAGACCCGTCCACCGCGTGGCAATCGTCGGCACCGGCACCATCGGTGCGAGCTGGGCGACGCACTATCTCGTCCGAGGCTTCGACGTGACGGCGACCGACCCCGCCCCCACCGCCGAGTCGGCCCTGCGTGCGTACGTGGAGGCGGCATGGGACGCGGCGGCCACGATCGGGCTCGCGCCCGGTGCCTCGCCCGATCGCCTGAGTTTCACCGCGGACCTGCGTCAGGCCGTCGCGGACGCCGATTTCGTACAGGAGAACGCGCCGGAACGCCCGGAGCTCAAGGTCCCGCTGTTCGCCGACATCGATGACGCCACGCCGCCGGGCGCGATCATCGCGTCGAGTTCGTCGGGCATCACGATGAGCGTCATCCAGGCCGAGTGCCGGCGTCCGGAGCGGACCGTCATCGGCCATCCCTTCAACCCCCCGCACATCGTCCCGCTCGTCGAGGTCGTCGGCGGCACGAAGACCGCCCCGGAGACGATCCGGGACGCCATGTCGTTCTACGCCGCGATCGGCAAGAAGCCGATCCACCTCAAGAAGGAGCTGCCCGGGCACGTCGCCAACCGTATCCAGGCCGCGCTGTACCGCGAGGTCGTCCACCTGGTCCAGGAGGGGGTACTCGACGTGGCGGACTCCGACGACGCGGTGTCCTGGGGACCGGGGCTCAGATGGGGCGTCATGGGCCCCCATCTGCTGTGGCATCTCGGCGGAGGAGAGGGCGGCATCGAGCACTTCATGGACACCCTCATGCCTCGGATGGTGGCGTCCTGGCAGGAACTGGGCACGCCCGAGTTCACGCCCGAGCTCAAGGAGAAGATCGTGCGCGGCGTCATGGAGGAGGCGGACGGCCGCTCGGTCGACGAACTGGCCGCTCGGCGCGACGCGATGCTCTCGGCCCTGCTGGCCGTGCGCGGGCAGTACGACCCGTCCGGCCCGCCGAGCGCCGCCGCCGGTCGCCCGGCGAAGGAGGGACCGTGACGGGAAGCCGGGAGAAACTGTTCGTGCTCGAGGCCAGCAGTGGCGGTCGACTGTTCTCCGTGAACCCCGACGGTTCCGACAAGAAGATTGTCGTCACCGGGTGCAGGATCCCCGACGGGGTCGCCGTCGATGTCGTGGCCGGGCACATCTACTGGACGAACATGGGCCTTCCACCGGAGAACGACGGCTCGATCGAACGCGTGGACCTGGACGGAGGCAACCGGACGACGATCGTCCCCAGCGGCGTCACGCACACGCCCAAGCAACTCCACTTGGAGGCCGCCGGCCGGAAGCTGTACTGGGGTGACCGTGAGGGCATGCGCGTGATGCGCTGCGACCTCGACGGCTCGAACGTCGAAACCCTCGTGCAGACGGGGCAGGGAGATGACGACCGTCGCGACGAAACCAGATGGTGCGTGGGAGTCGCCGTCGACCCTGTGGACGGACACCTCTACTGGACGCAGAAGGGCCCGAGTGACGCGGGGCTCGGGAAGATCCTACGGGCCGGAGTCGACCTGCCCGCCGGGGAGAGAGCGGCCGAACGCGGCGACATCGAAGTGCTGTTCGAGGGGCTGCCGGAGCCGATCGACCTCGAGCTCGACCTCGCGGAGCGCACGCTGTACTGGACGGATCGCGGGGACCCGCCGCGGGGCAACAGCGTGAACCGCTCGCCGATGGACCCGCCGGACGGGCGCCGGACCCCCGAGATCCTGTTGACCCACCTGATGGAAGGCATCGGCCTCACCCTCGATCCGGACGACGGCCGCATGTACGTGACCGACCTGGCCGGGAACGTGTACGCGGCCGATCTCGACGGATCGAACCGGAGGGAGGTCCTCGTCCTGCAGGGGAACCTCACCGGCATCGCCCGTGCCGTGTTGCCCACCGGAACGCGGGTCCGACTTGATCTTTGAGCTGTGGGGCACGGGCAACGGAGGGCCTGAGCCGGGGTGTTCCCTTCGCTGTCGAGCTGCCGATCAGTCCCTCGGCGAGCGGCTTGCGGTGTGCCTGTCTTCGCGCGCCGGGCCTCGACCTGCACCGCCCCGGCTGACGCCTGTTCGACTCCACCGCGGATGAGGCCATCATGCGGTCCTATTCATGTCACGGACCAGATCGAGGGCGCGGCCGAGGGTGGCCAGCCGGGCGTCCAGCGTCTCGCCGGCGGGGTAGAAGCGGACGGTGTCGACCCCGGCGTCGCGCCATACCCGCAGCCGCTCGCGCACCATGTCCTCGGTGCCGATCAGCGTGGTGCCCAGCACCATCTCATCGGTGACCAGCCCGGCCGCCCCCTGCCGGTCCCCGGCCTGCCAGCGCTGCCGGACCTCGGCCGCCACCTCGGCCCATCCCTGACGGCTGTAGGCGTCGTTGTAGAAGTTCTTGCCGACGGAACCCATCCCGCCCAGGCTGAAGGCCAGTTCCTTCTTGCGGCCCGCCACGATCGCGCCCAACGCGTCCTCGTCCTCGGCGAAGGCCACCTCGGCGCCCTGGCAGATGTCGAGATCGGCGCGCGAGCGGCCGGCAGCGGCCAGGCCTGCGTCCAGATGGTCGAAGTAGGCCTCCTTCGCCCCCTCCGGTACGAAGCTGGTGCCCAGCCAGCCGTCGGCGATCTCGCCGGTCAGTTGCAGCATCTTCGGCGAGAGAGTTGCCAGGTAGATCGGGATGTCGTGCTCAGCGCGCATCGACAGGCGCATGGGCTTCGCGTCCCCACCCGGCAGCGGGATCTGGAACTCCCGCCCGTCGTGGGAGAGCTTCTCGCCTGCCATCGCCTTACGCACGATCTCGACGGTCTCCCGCATCCGCGACAGCGGGCGGGTGAACGGGACACCGTGCAGGCCCTCGATCACCTGCGGACCCGACGGGCCCAGCCCCAGCACGAACCGTCCCTGGGAGATCTGCGACAAGGTGATCGCTGCTCGGGCGATGGCCATCGGCGTGCGGGTGCCGAGCTGGATGATCCCGGAGCCGAGCAGCAGGCGATCCGTCCGCGCGGCCAGGTACCCCAGGGGTGACGGCGCTTCCGAGCCCCACGCCTCGGCCACCCAGCAGATGTCCAGGCCGAGCTTCTCGGCCTCGGTCACGAAGTCCACCGCTTCCGGCCAATTGCCCCCGGACGCCTCGATCGTGGTCGACGTGCGCATCACGCACCCGCCTTTCCGGGGTCTTCGGCCAGCTTCTTGATCGCGTCGACCGTGACGCCCATGTTGTGCTCGAATTCCCGCATCCGCACGAAGACGATCTTCTGTTCCTTGTCCGGCATCCGGTCGATCGCGAAGGACAGGCCGGACCTGGCCGGTCCCATCTGCATCCACTGGCGCAGCAGCGTGCCGCCGTCCTGCGGTTCGAGGCTGAACCGCCAGATCGCCGTGGGGTGTTCGGGATCCTCCACCGCCCAGGCGAACACCCGCGGCGGCTGGTACTCAAGGATGTGGGAGGTGGTGGCCCAGTCCCCCAGCGCCTCGTGCTTGCTCCGGCCCACGAAACGGGCCCCCAGCGCGGGACCGGTCGCCCCGTCCAGCCACTCCACCGACTGCAGTTCCGAGCTCATGCGCGGCATCAGTGCGATGTCGGACACCAGCTCCCACACCCGCTCCTGCGGTGCGGAGATCCAGGCCTGCACCTCGACCGTGGGTGTGTCCGCATAGCGCGCTCCCGTCCAGTCCATGGACCGGCAACCCCCTTGTCAATACCGAAGATCCCTGTAGAAAACAGGGCCTGACCACCAAAGTTGCGTAGATAGACTTACCTGTCAAGGCTTGGTTCGGTCTCTGCAGCATCGCTGTGTCAGTGCGCGAACCGTTCCTGCACGTCCGGCCGTTCCGCCAGGTGAGGCGGATAGCCCGGACCCAGCCGAGGGTGGGTGTTCTCGGCGGTCATCGGCTCGCCACAGGCGGCGCAGACCACTTCGGCGTGACTTTCCTGTCCGCAGACGTCGTGGAAATGCGTCACAGGCGGGCCCTGCTCGCCTGCCAGCCAGCGGTCCCCCCACCGGCTCATCGCCAGCAGCACGGTGTAGAAGTCGCGCCCCTTCTCGGTGAGCACATAGTCGTGGCGTACCGGGTCGGTCTGGTAGGGCTGCTTGATCAGCAGCCCCTCGTCCACCAGCCGCCGCAACCTGTCGTTGAGCGTGTTGCGCGCGATTCCCAGCGACTCCTGGAACGCGTCGAATCGCCGGATCCCGTAGAACGCCTCCCGCAGCACCAGTGGCGTCCACCAGTCCCCCAGGAGGTCCATGGTGCGGGCGACCGAGCAGGGCCAGTGGGCAAAGGATGTCCGCCTCATGGGTGCCAGCATACGGTTGGTCTCGAAATGAAACCCAGCAGGCGGGACAGCGGCAGCCGCGTCCACCCCGGCTCCCTCGGAAGATCACAAACTAGATTTCGATCCAGTACCGCCGCACGGGGCCGTGTTCGGTGTCCCGGACGCCCTCGAGGACGCCGTCCTGGTGCTCGATCGTCCTCACCGAGGCAAGGTTGTCGACTTCGCAGACGATCAACACCTGCTCCAGGCCGAGCGTCCGCGCTTCGTCGAGCATCCGGCCCAGCGCCCAGGTGGCCAGCCCACGCCGACGCGAAGACGGCCGGACGCCGTAGCCGATGTGGCCGAACTGCAGCACGTAGTCGTCGAGCCCGTGCCGCAACGCGATTCCGCCGTGCACCCGGTCGCCCTCGACGATCCATCGATACGTACAACCCCGGCCGGTCCCCACGGCTTTCGGACCCGACTCGTCGGCCAGCAGAGCCACCCAGGCCGCGAACCCGGCCGGCGAGTCGACCTCGTCGGCCGGCCCCAGCCCGAATCCATCCTCATGGAGGCCAGGACCCCACTCGTCACGTGCTTCCCGCCAGGCGGCGTACAGGCGGCTGGTGGGCGCGATCAGTTCAGGCACAGGGCAAAGATACCGATCCGGACCACGCCGATCTGCGAATGGAGTGCTGAACGCGTTCCGTGAGCAACTCCGGCAGGCGGTCCACGAATTACGCGGCACGCGAGGACGCGGCAGACTGCCGCCATGTGGATAGCGGCGGCAGCGATGATGCCGATCTTCGTGCTCGGGTTGGCCTCCGCGATCGGCAAAGCTCGTAAAGGCCGGTGGTGGACGGCCGGCGCGGTCTTTCTTCCCGTCCTCGGCATGGTGGGGGTACTGCTCGGCGGCGTGGCGCGGCAGAGCACGTCGTTCTTCTGGCTGGGATGCCTGTTCTTTGTGGCCGGCTTCGGCGCGGAGGCCATGGCCTACTGGAGAACTCGAACTCTCGGGAGAGAGAAGGTGGTTCAGTGACAGGGCGCCACGCCGAGGCAGGTTGAGCCCCGCGCCCTCGCCGCTCAACTCAGGTCGGACATGTCGAGTACGAAGCGGTAGCGGACATCGTTGCGTCCGAGGCGGTCCAGGGCCTCGTTCACGCGCGCCGAAGGGAGCAGTTCGATCTCGGCGGTGATGCCCTTCTCGGCGCAGAAGTCCAGCATGGCGGCGGTCGCAGGCCGGCCGCCGCTGCCTGCGGAGCTGAGCTTCTTGCGTCCCACGAGCAGGTCCATGGTCTCCACGGTGACGGGCCCGAGGTGCCCGAGGTGGCTGAGCGTGCCGTCCATGGCGACCAGACGCAGGTACGGGCCGAGGTCGTGCGGGGCGGAGATGGTGTCGATGACGACGTCGAAGCGGTCACGGGCGGCGGCCATCTGTTCCGGGTCCGTGGAGACGATGAGAGCGTGGGCGCCGAGCTGACGCGCGTCGTCGGCCTTGTCGAGTGAGCGGCTGATGACTGAGGTGTCGGCACCGAGCGCTACGGCGATCTTGACCGCGAGATGGCCCAGGCCACCCAGTCCCGCCACGGCGACGCGGCTGTGCGGCCCCACCCCCAGGGTGTGCAGGGGTTCCCAGACGGTGATCCCGGCGCAGAGCAGTGGAGCGGCGGCGGCCGGATCCAGACCGGCGGGAAGGGGGTAGGCGAATCGGTCGCGGACGACGTATTCGCGGGAGTAGCCGCCCAGGGTGGTCGATCCGTCCTGCCGGTCGACGCCGCCGTAGGTCAGGGTCGGGAAGGCGTGGCAGAAGTTCTCCTGACCGGCCTGGCACATGGGACACCGGCCGCATGAATCGATGATGTTGCCGACCGCCACGGGGTCGCCGACGGAGAAGCGGGTGACCGCGGGTCCGATCTCGGTCACCACGCCGGTGAACTCGTGTCCCGGTACCAACGGACGGGTCTCGTCGCCGTCGTGGCTGCGAAGGGCGTGCAGATCGGTGTGGCAGACGCCGCAGTAGTCCACCCGGACCGCGAGGTCCTCCGGGCGCAGATCACGCCGATTCAGCGGCGTTCGCCGCAGTGCCGCCGTCGAGCCGTCCGCCTGCCAGCCAACTGTTGTTCGCACAGCACATCTCCTAAAACAGACTGTTCTGTCTATTTCAAGGTAGACGCAACCGGGGCCCTAAGGCAAACCAACTGTTCTGTTTGGTAGCCTGGTGGGCATGGCAGACCAGCCCCTGACCTCGCGTGGTGCGGCGACCTACCAGCGCATCCTCGATGTGGCCACCCAGGAATTCGCCCAGCACGGGATCTCCGGAGCACGAATCGAGCGGATCGTGGCCGCGGCCCGCACCAACAAGGCGCAGCTGTATGCCTACTTCGGCAACAAGGAAGGGCTCTTCGACGCCATCTTCTTCGGTTCGCTGGAGCGGATCACGAACGTTGTCCCGATCGGCGCCAGCGACCTCGCGGACTGGGCGGTACGCCTCTACGACGAGTACCTCCGCCGCCCCGACCTCATCCGGCTGGCCACGTGGGCGCGTCTGGAACGCCGCCCGGCCGGTCACCTGGTGGACGGCCGCGACCGCCTCGACGACCACAAGCTGCGCGCCATCGCCGAAGCCCAAGCCGCCGGTCTGGTGCGCCAGGGAGATCCGTTCGACGTGATGGCCATGGTCATTGCCATGTCGATGGCCTGGTCACCGGTCAGCAACGTCTACGCGGCAACCGCCCAGGAACCCCCCGAGGTACACGAGCCGCGTCGCATCCTCCTCCGCGAATGCGTCCGGCGTGCCATGGCAGCTGACTGACGGAGAACAGATGACGTCGGTCCGGTCCGCTTTCCACGGTGCACTCGACCGCCGGCCTCACCCTCGCCCCGCCTCCAGTCGCCGTTCGACAAGGACACCGGCGATGGCGGGGCCCATACGGAGGGGCCCGGTGAACGCACCGGGCCCCTTGCGCCGTATGCCTAGGCCTTCGTCAGCTCAGCTCAGCTGAACGGTGTCGACGACCCGCGGGTGGAGCGTCACTCAACACTGCGCGAGCCCCGGGCCGGTCAGACCGGCCGGGCAGATACTGTCGCTCGATGGGATACGCGGGCGCCCCGCGACAGGAGGTGTGCGAGCGAATGCAGACACCTGGCCACATCCGGGTCGGGCGGCCCCTTGCGTGGTTGCGTACCCACGATCCGGAGTTGGCTGCGACCCGCCGGGCCGCACGCACTGCACTGGTGATGCCCGTGCTGTTCGCATTCTGCAGCCAGGTGCTCCACTCGCCGACGATGGCGACCTTCGCGGCCTTCGGTTCGTTCTCGATGCTGCTGCTGGTGGAATTCACCGGCCCGATGGTGCAACGGCTGCGCGCTCACTTGGGCCTCGCGATGGCCTGGGCGGTACTCATCTGCCTGAGCACGCTCGTGGCCGGCGAGACCTGGCTCGCGGTCATCGTCACCGTCGTGGTCGGCTTCCTGGTGCTCTTCTCCGGCGTGGTCAGCTCCGTCCTCGCGGAGGCGACAACCGCTCTGCTGTTGGCCTTCATCCTGCCGGTGGCCTCGCCCGCACCACTGTCCCAGCTGCCCGACAGACTCGCTGGAGCGGGCTTTGCGGCGGTCGGCGCCCTGCTCGCGATCTCCCTCATGTGGCCCCGACCCGCCGCCGACCCGCTCGCTGCGCACGCCGCCCGTGTCTGCCGGACCGCCGCAGCACAACTACGCGCCGATGCCTACCGGCTGACCGAGGAACCTGACGCACCCAGCACCCGGCAGTGCAAGGACACCGCCGATCAGGCCGTTGCAGCGGCATCCGACCTCCGTACTGCCTTCGACGCCACCCCCTATCGGCCCACCGGACTGTCCACCAGCTCTCGCGCCCTGGTCCGTCTGGTCGACGAACTCACCTGGCTGAGCACCATCGTGGCCGACAGCAGTCCCCCGCGCCGCGGCCGCCCGACCTGTGATCCCGAAGCACACGCCGTTCGACAGGGTGCCTCCGCGGTCCTGGACCAGGCGGCCGACCTGCTCGACGCACCGTACGGCGCACCAGACGCGCTCCGAACCGCCTCGGTCGACCTGCACGAGGCCATGACCGCCATGGAACGCGGCGCGACCACCCGGCTGCCCACGCACCCGCCCGGGCCTGGCACGGAGTGGGAGCCCCGCGCCTTCATCGAAACCCTGGACATGTCGTTCCGCGCCCAGGAACTGGGTTTCGCAACCCGCCAGATCGCAAGCAACGTGGACCTGGCAGCGGCGGCCCAACGACGCAGTTGGCGGGATCGGCTGCTCGGCCGCGAGCCCGGCGCCCTGACTCGACCGCTGGCGTCGGCCTGCGAACGGGCAGCCGCCCATCTCCGGCCGAACTCGGTCTGGCTGCACAACAGCCTCCGGGGAGCGGTCGGCCTGGGCATCGCGGTTGCCCTGGCCGACCTGACGAGCGTTCAGCACTCGTTCTGGGTACTCCTGGGGACCCTCTCGGTGCTGCGCTCGAACGCGCTCAACACCGGGCAGAACGCGGTCCGCGCCTTGGGCGGCACGATCGCGGGTTCGCTCATCGGGGCCGGACTGCTGCATCTCATCGGCCACCACGGCACCTTGCTCTGGTTCCTGCTGCCCCTCGCCGTACTGATCGCCGGCATCGCCCCCTCAGCCATTTCCTTCGCCGCCGGCCAGGCAGCCTTCACCATCACTCTGGTGATCATGTTCAACATCGGCCGTAACCCGGACTGGCACATCGCGCTGCTGCGGATCCAGGACATCGGCATCGGCTGCGCGGTAAGCGTCCTGGTGGGCCTGTTCTTCTGGCCGCGCGGCGCCGCCACCGCCGTCGACCAGGCGCTCGCCGAGGCGTACACGGACAGCGCCCGGTATCTGGCCGGGGCGGTGGATTACGCGGTCAGCCGCTGCAGCTCCGGGCCTGCACCAGCCGACGCTCCAGTGCAGGAGAGACGCCAAGCGGCCGCCGCCGCCCGAAGACTCGACGACGCCTTCCGCAGCTACCTCGCCGAACGCGGTCCGAAACGTGTGCCGCTGGCGGACATGACCACCCTGGTCACCGGCGTCGTCGGACTGCGCCTCGCCGCCGACGCCGTGCTCGGACTATGGCAGCGCGACAGCGAACAGCACACCGAAGCGGACCGGGCCGAAGGCCGCCTCGTACTACTGGACGTCGCCGGGCGAGTGTCCGACTGGTACCGCGACCTGGCGGCCGGCCTCGGTCGGCACACCTCGCTCCCGGATCCGCTGCCACGTAATCCTGCCGCCGAGGCTCGCCTGGTCCACTCCCTCCGCCACGACCTGCGTGACGAAAACGGGCCGGCCACAGCCACAACCGTCCGCATCATCTGGACCGCCGACCACCTCAACGCCGCCCGCCGCCTCCAGCCGGCACTGGCAGCTGCGGCGAGGCCGGGCAGTCCGTCCTGACCCAGGAAATCCCCACTCCAACTGCCCTTCTGAGCAGGCCGCCCGTTCGCCGCAGTCACACGGTGCCCGCCCGAACAACCGCTCCCTCTCACATCCTCGATCAGGCATCCAGGGGTGAGCGAGACACATCTCTGGCATTGTCCCGGTAGTCACGGTAGTCACGGTGAGGTATGCACCACTCCGGTGCAGGGACCGCGAGAGGGAGGGCCGGATGAGTGGCGTCGGTCGCGGACAGGTGCTGGTGGTGGACGACGATCCGGCGATCCGGCGTTCGCTCGAGCGGGGACTGCGGTTGGCCGGTTTCGCGGTAGCCCTTGCCGGGGGAGGGCGGCCGGCTCTGGCTCATGTGCGCCGGGAACCGACCGATGTGGTCGTCCTCGACATCTCCATGCCCGATCTCGACGGAATCCAGGTGTGCCGGGCCTTGCGCGAGTACGGCAACGACCTGCCCGTGCTGATGCTGTCGGCGCTGGACGAGACGGCGGACCGTATCGCCGGGCTGCAGGCGGGTGGCGACGACTACCTGATCAAGCCGTTCTCGCTGCAGGAGTTGGTGCTGCGGCTGGATGCTCTGCTGCGCCGACGGCCACCCAGGAACACGGACATGGTCCGCGTCGGCCGTCTGGTGCTGGAACCGGCCTCCCGTGAAGCACGGTTGGACACCGAGTTGCTGGCGCTGACCCGGCGGGAGTTCGAGCTGTTGGAGGTCCTCGCTCGCAATGCGGGGATCGTACTCACCCGGGACCAGCTGCTGGAGCGTGTCTGGGGATACGACGTCGAGGTGCGTACCGATGCCGTCGACACCTTCGTCAGCTATCTGCGGCGCAAGCTCGAGAGCAGCGGCCGGGCACGGATCATCCATACCGTCCGGGGAGTCGGTTTCGTCCTGCGCCCGGACAGCGGGGGTGGAAACGAGTGAAGCTGGCCACGCGCATCGCGCTCGCCGTCGGTGCCACCGTGCCGGTGTTGGTGCTGGCGGCGGGATGGCTGCTGCTCCTGCTGGTCGGCAATGACCTGCATGCTGAGCAGGACGCTCATCTCCGGGAGCGCGCCGACGCAGCCGCCGGGAATGCCCGCCAGCTGTTGCGGGTCACCGCCGCCGACCGTCCCGCAGCGGTCGAGCAAGCCCGTGAACGGCAGTTGTACGCCTCCGGCCTGGATGTCGGCATCCGGCTGACGGGGCCGCACGGCATCGTCTCGGGGGGCCCGCAGCCCGACGCCTCCGTGCCCCTGCCGACCCGTGCACGAACGCCGGTCACCGTCGAGGACGGGGCCAGGAGCTGGCGGGTGCTGTCGGTCCGTGTGCAGGGCTCACGCCCCGGAGTCCAGGGCACACTGTGGCTGTTCTCCCCCGACACCGCGAGCAAGGACCAACTGGCTCTCGTACGCCGACGCGTGGTGACCGTGGCGCTGCTGGCAGCCGTGACATCCGGTCTGATGGCGTTGGCTGTCGCCTCACGGGCCGGCCGCCCGCTGCGCCGACTGCAACAGCGCACCAGCGGCCTCGACCCGAGGGTGGATGCGGCCAGGCTCGACCACACACGGACCGGGGTCATCGAGGTCGACGATCTCGCCCGGACTCTGCAGACCGTCCTGGCCCGCTACGACGAACAAGCCGCGCGGACCACGGAGGCCCTGACCACCGCCCGGTCGTTCGCGGCCGCCGCGGCCCATGAACTGCGCACCCCGCTGATGAGCATGCAGACGAACCTGGAGATCCTCGCGCACCATCCCGACCTCGCATCGGCGGACCGGGACGAGGTCCTGGGAGATCTCCAGGCCGAGCACGCTCGGCTGCTGGGCCTGCTGGTGATGCTCAGGGAACTCGGACGGGGCGACCTGGTCGAGGCCGATGCCTTCGGCCCGGTGGACCTCACCGAAGTGATCGACGCCTCCGTCGCCGACGCCAGGCGCAGGTACCCAACGGCGGAGATCACTGTGCCGGTCATGCCGCGTCTGAGCGTGCACGCATGGGAGCCCGGGGTGCGAACCATCATCGACAACCTCCTGGCCAATGCCCTGATTCACGGACGGAGCAGGGACGGACGGGCACGAGTGGAACTGGGCCTTCGAGCGGGCGGACACCCCACGGGACCGACCGCCGTGCTGACGATCGACGACCGTGGCCCCGGCATCCTTCCGTCGCAGCGTGATGCCGTGTTCCATCGCTTCGAGCGCGGACCGGACAGCCCCGGCTCCGGACTCGGCCTGACCCTGGTCGCGCAACAGGCCGCCCTGCACACAGGCCGTGTCCGGATCCAGGACTGCCCTGGCGGCCGGGGTACGCGGATCGAGGTCCGGCTCCCCGTGCGAGACAGCAGGCAGACCGAGATTCCCCTGCCGGCCGAGCGGGACTGGCTGATCGTGACCGCCGAGCGCCCACAAGGTTTCCACAAAGATGGCTCCTAACTTCTCCGCATGCGCAGGCACATGGGCCTCGCACCCGCTCCCGGAGGAGACACCGTCATGAGGACCGCCAAGACCGCTGCCCTGGCTCTCACCGCCGTCAGCGCACTGCTCGCCGCCGCAGGCACAGCCTCGGCCGGCGGCGGAACGCCGGCGCCGAACGCCACGCCGACCGGAGACGGAGCGCACGCGCTGTGCAAGCGGGTACCGAAGGTCGAGAAGCGTCTCGAACGAGCCCTGAAGCGCCTCGGCGCGGACGCGACGCGGCGCGGCTCCATCGCCCGGCTGGCGAAGCGGGTGGAAAACGCGAAGACAGCCGGTCACACCGAGATCGAGACCTACCTCAACGACAAGCTCACCTTCCGCCGCTCCCTAGTTCCCACCCTCGAGAAGCGCCAGAAGGACCTGACCGCGGTCAAGACCTGGTGCAAGGCCGACAACAACGGGAGCGAGAACTGATGGCCCGCAGCACCGCCGCCGCTGTCGCGGCCACCCTCCTGCTTCTCACTGCCGTCACCGGCTGCAGTCAGGGCGGTGACGACAAGGGCAGCGGAAGTGCCGACCGTCCCGTCACGACCAACCCCGCAGAGGTCACCCGCATGAAGCGACTCGTGGATGCCGCCGAATCGGCCGCCGCCGCAGCGGAATCCGCAGCGGCAGAAGACAGCAATGACTGACGTGCTCCCTCACGTCGTCGCTCACACGTGGTCACGGTGTCGCCGTGCAGATCGCGTAGGCGGTGAGAGGGACTCCTGAGTCACTCGTGACCTGCCACCCAGTGGGTGCGGCACCCTCCGTGGCGGGGATCGGCCCATCATAGTTGACGACCGTATCGACCGAAGTGTCCCAGCCGCCGCCGACGGCGACGTCGCCGGGATTGCAGGAAGCCGTCGACAGATTAGGGGTTGCGGTGTCGGCGACCGTGACGTAAACGGTGCCGACGGCCGCCGGGTCACCCTGCGGGCCTTGAGGGCCTTGCACGCCGACGCCGGTATCGCCCTGGGTACCCTGCGGGCCTTGCACACCAACCCCCGTGTCGCCCTGCGGGCCCTGGGCACCCGTGCCACCCTGCAGACCGGTGTCACCCTGAGTGCCCTGCACGCCGACGCCGATGTCGCCCTGGGTACCCTGCGGGCCCTGGGCACCCGTACCGCCCTGCAGACCGATATCACCCTGAGTGCCCTGCACGCCGACGCCGATGTCGCCCTGGGTACCCTGCGGGCCCTGGGCACCCGTACCGCCCTGCAGACCGGTGTCACCTTGAGTGCCCTGCGGGCCCTGCACACCAAGACCCGTGTCGCCCTGCGGACCCGTGCCACCCTGCGGACCGGTGTCACCCTGAGTGCCCTGCACGCCGACGCCAGTGTCGCCCTGGGTACCCTGCGGACCCTGCACACCAAGACCCGTGTCGCCCTGCGCACCCGTGCCACCCTGCGGACCGGTGTCACCCTGAGTGCCCTGCACGCCGACGCCGATGTCGCCCTGGGTACCCTGCGGGCCCTGGGCACCCGTACCACCCTGCAGACCGATATCACCCTGAGTGCCCTGCGGACCCTGCACACCAAGACCCGTGTCGCCCTGCGCACCCGTGCCACCCTGTGGACCGGTGTCACCCTGAGTGCCCTGCGGACCCTGCACACCAAGACCCGTGTCGCCCTGCGCACCCGTGCCACCCTGCGGACCGGTGTCACCCTGAGTGCCCTGCACGCCGACACCGATGTCGCCCTGGGTACCCTGCGGCCCTTGCACACCAACACCCGTGGCCCCCTGCGCACCGGTACCACCTTGAGTGCCTTGCACACCGACACCGATGTCGCCCTGGGTACCCTGCGGGCCTTGCACACCAACCCCCGTGTCGCCCTGCGGACCCTGGGCACCCATACCGCCCTGCAGACCGGTGTCACCCTGCGGGCCTTGCACGCCGACGCCGATGTCGCCCTGGGTGCCGTGCGGACCCTGCACACCAACACCCGTGGCCCCCTGCGCACCGGTACCACCTTGAGTGCCCTGCGGGCCTTGCACACCAACGCCCGTGTCGCCCTGCGGACCCTGCGCGCCCGTACCGCCCTGGGCACCCGGTGGACCCTGCGGACCCCTCTCTCCTCGATCTCCCTTCGGCCCACGGTGCTTGTCCTTGTGCTTGTGCTTGTCACGGTCCCGGTCAGCGGAAATAGCCCCGTTCGGGCCAGGCAGTCCGAGGCTGTGCTCGGTAGCAGACTTGTAGATCGCGTCGGCGACGGCCGCCGTGCTCGGAACAACGTTGAGCACTACGGCAAGTGTGCTCGCCGATACCAACGTGGTTGTTTTCAGCCGGGAATTACGGATGGTTTTGCGACTCACCAGAGGACCTTCCTTGCGGAACTTGAAGTAAACACATCGCAATTACGCGCATGTCGTGGGTGTGTTCAATTGCATACGTGTCACATCACCCATAGGAACGGGTAGAGCTATTCTTCAGCGCCGCCGAACTGATGATCGCGAGCCGCTCGTGTCGTAGTCGAAGATCACCCGAGCGGCAGTGGAATCGTGTACGCATCTGTCGTGACGTACCTGGTCAGATCAGACAGCAGCACGACTGCGGCTGGAACAGCTACTGCGAACGGGCTGTTCCGCCAATTGCCGTCAAGCAGCCAGGTCGGCGCCAAGGTCGTCAGTCATGGTGTTCCGGCCGCATTCGCCCTCGTCGAGCACCTCAAATCGAGGAGTCCGTGTTCGACAACGAAGTCGCCCGATCGCGGCCGAATTTGACGCGCTGAATGCCTGAGGCGTCCGGACAGCCCCGTTCACCGGGCTGAGCCCGCGTCCTTTCGGCAAGCCGGTGACTACGTTGCACCGTTAAGGTGCAGATCCGGTCCGAAAGGGCGCCTGTGGGCCTTCCGCCGGAGGACCAGGTGCTGCTCGGCATCGCCCGCCTGCACAACCTCGACCTCGCCGGATATGCGAGCAGCCGGACCGGCCACCGACCGCGTCCACACCCAGCCAAAGATCATTTAAGGGACAAGCCTTAGCTTGGAGCCATGCGATTCGCCTTCAAGACTTCGCCCCAGAACACCACTTGGGACGCCATGCTCGATGTATGGCGGGCGGCCGACGACATCGAGGTCTTCGAGTCCGGTTGGACCTCCGACCACTTCTACCCGACCCACACCTCCTCCCCCGCCGACCCCCGTCTTGAGGGCTGGACCACGTTGACCGCACTTGCACAGGCGACGAGACGACTGCGGATGGGCACACTGGTCAGCGGCATTCACTACCGGCATCCGGCGGTACTGGCCAACATGGCAGCCACGCTTGACATCATTTCCGGAGGCCGACTGGAGCTCGGCCTCGGCGCCGGCTGGAACGAGCAGGAGTCCGGCGCCTACGGCATCGAGCTGGGCACGCCCAGGCAGCGCAGCGACCGGTTCGAAGAGGCCTGCGAGGTGCTCATCGGACTTCTGTCTCCTCAGGAGACCACCACGTTCAAGGGCAGTTACTACGAACTGACCGACGCGCGGTGCAACCCCAGGCCTGTACAGCAGCCGCACCCGCCGATCTGCATCGGCGGCAGTGGGGAGAAACGCACACTCCGCACCGCGGCCCGTTTTGCCCAGCACTGGAACTTCGACAGTGGCACACTCGAACAGTTCAGCCGGGCGCGGTACGTGCTGCACCAGCACTGCGCGGACGTCGGTCGCGACCCGGCAGAGATCCTGCTGTCCAGCCAGGTGCAGTTCACCGGCGACCCGGCAGCGACGGCCGCAACAGCCGCGGCACTCCACGCGGCAGGCGCGGAGCTCGCGATCGTCTACTTGCGGCCGCCGTACACACCGACCGCGCTGGAGCCGCTGGCGTGCGCGTTGTCGGAGCTGTGCTGAGTCGGCTCGCTCTGCTTGTTCGTCGGCCGACGGAACGTCCGATGGGGAGGGCGCACAGTCGAGTGACGCGACGCGGTAACTGAGCGGTACGCGACACGAGAGCGGTCGGTCGCACGCCCTGTCCGTGGCCATGATGTGCTCCGCAGTGCGCTCAACGCGTCGAGCACTCACATTCTGGACAGCATCAAGACGGAACGCTGGGGCGCGTACCGTTCAGCTCGTGCCCAGGTCAAACCTGTCGCACGTGCACGCCCGCCGCGGCCAGTGCGTCGACCTCGTCCTCGGGCGCGGTCTCGTCGGTGACCACGGCGTGCAGTGCGGTGGCGGGCGCGACAAAGGCAAGGGCGGTACGGGACAACTTCGCGCCGTCCGTGACCGTGATGACCCGGCGGGCCGATGCGATCGCGGCCCGCTTGGTGGCGGCGTCGTCCAAGTCGTACGCCGTCAGCCCGTTCGCCGCGTTCAGTCCGCAGCAGCCGATGACCGCGGTGTCGAAACGCAGGGCGGCCGGCGATGCCTCGGCGAGCGGGCCGGTGAGTGCGAGCTCGCCCCGCCGGGGGCGGCCGCCCGGCACCAGCAGCGTGAGGTCCGGCCCTCCGGTCAGGGCGTTCACCGCGTGCAGGGAGAGCGGCATGACCGTCAGGCGCCGGTGCTCCAGCGCGCGGGCCACTTCCAGACAGGTGGTACCGCTGTCGAGGACCACGGACTCCCCGTCGGCGATCAGCCCGGCGGCCTCGGCGGCAATGCGTCGCTTGGCCTCCAGTCCCTCCGTCGCCCGCAGCCCGAAGGGCGGTTCGTCGCCGCGCAGCAGCAGGCTCCTCGCTCCTCCGCGGCACCGCTCCAGGACGCCCTGCTCGGCCAGGGTCTCCAGGTCACGGCGGATGGTCATCTCCGACGCGCCGGTCAGGGCAGCCAACTCCGCGACGCCGGCACTGCCCGCGTCGCGTACCGCCTCGGTGATCCGTCTCAGTCGATCCGTACTCGCCACATCAGCGATAGAACACCATCGATGTTCAAAATGCAATCTTTCAAACATCAAACATGTTCGATATGTTCATCGGCATGGAGAGATCACTGCGGGCCGGCCGACTGGTCACTACCGCCTACTTCGCCCTGAACGGCTTCGTCCTGGGAATGTGGGTCGTCCACATCCCTGCCGTCGAGGGCCACGTGGGCATCACTCATGCCGTGCTCGGCTGGCTGCTGCTGCTCCTCGGCGCGGGAGCCTTCGCGGGGATGCGGATCACGGGCCCGCTCACCGATCGGTGGGGCGCCCGCACCGTCGTACCGCTGAGCGCTGCGCTGTGCAGCGCAGCCGTGGTCCTGCCGGGCCTGGCCACGGACGCGTGGACGCTGGGAGCGGCACTTGCGCTGCTCGGGCTCGGCAACGGCTGTCTGGACGTCAGCATGAACGCCCACGCCATCCAGGTCGAGCGGGGCTACGGACGCCCCGTCATGTCCGCCTTCCACGCCACGTTCTCCATCGGCGGCGTCCTTGCCGCGCTGCTCGGCGCGTGCACGCTCAGCTGGGGCTGGAGCCCGGCGGTGACCCTCGGCTCAGTCGCCGTTCTCGGTCTCGCCGTCGCTGTGCTCGCCGCCCGCGGGCTCCTGCCGGCCGCACAGGCCCCCTCGCCTGCCGCGGAGGCTCCCGCCACGAAACCGGTGCACCGGACATCCCCCCGTATCTGGGCGCTGGCCGCGCTCGCGCTGATGCTCATGCTCTGCGAAGGCGTCGCCAACGACTGGAGCACTCTGCATCTGCGGGATGTCCTGAACGCCTCCGCCGCCATCGCCGCTCTCGCCTACGGCGCGTTCTCGACCGCCATGACCATCGGTCGACTGCTGGCCGACCGAGTGGCCATGCGCTTCGGGCCGGTGGCCATCCTTCGCTACGGGGCGGCGCTGGCCGCGGTCGGTCTGACGACGGCCACCTTCTCCACGTGGATCCCGCTGGCCCTGGCCGGCTGGGCCGTGTTCGGGGCCGGGCTGTCCGGCTGTATCCCCCAGCTCTTCAGCGCCGCGGGCCACGCCGATCCGAGCGCCGCCGGAAGGAATGTCTCGCGCGTCGCCGGCCTGGGCTATCTCGGTATGCTCGCCGGCCCCGCCGTCATCGGACCGCTGACGCATTTCATGCCGCTCAACCTGACTTTTCTGCTGCCACTCGGGTTCTGCGTCGTGGCCGTGTGCTCAGCCCACATACTTCGCTCGCCGCACACCTCTCCCAGTCGTTCGGAGGCCGGGGCAGCGTGACCGGAACCAACCACGCGAGCCCGGTGCGCAGCACACCCGGTGCCGCGGTGCAGCCATTGCCCTGACGACGTAGCGGGCGCAGCCCGAGCCGCGTCCCGGTGGGGCCGACTCCCGTGTCCCCGCCCGGCAAACTCGTCGCGTCACGGCACTAGGAACTGATAGGCCCTCTCGCTACCCTCCGCGCATGATTTCCACGGTGGTCTGGGGCACGGGCAACGTCGGCCGCGCCGCAATCCGCGCTGTCGAGGCCCATCCGGCGCTCGAGCTCACGGCCGTGCTCGTCCACAACCCGGACAAGGTGGGGCGTGACGCGGGTGAGCTCGGTGGGCTCGGTCGTCCGCTGGGGGTCGTGGCGGACGACGACGTCGGTGCCGTGCTGGCCACCGGCCCCCGGGCCGTGGTGTACGCCGCGTCCGGCGACATCCGCCCCGACGATGCCCTCGCCGACATCAGCAGGGCGATCCGTGCGGGGGCCGTGGTCGTCACCCCCGCGCTGTACGCCCTGTACGACCAGCTGGGCGCCCCGCCGGAGCTGCGTGATCCGGTGCTGGCGGCCATCGCGGACGGTGGCGGTTCGCTGTTCGTCTCCGGTGTCGATCCCGGCTGGGGCAATGACGTACTCCCGTTGCTGATCAGCGGCCTCGGCACCTCCGTTGACGTGATCCGCTGTCAGGAGATCTTCGACTACTCCACCTACGAGCAGGAGGAATCGGTCCGGTACCTGGTCGGCATGGGCCAGCCGATGGAGTACGAACCGCTGATGCTCGCACCGACCGTCCCGACCATGGTGTGGGGTGGGCAGATACGGCTGATGGCCAGGGCCCTGGGAGCCGAACTCGAGGACATCCGGGAGACGTTGGACCGGCGCCCGCTCGACGCCACGGTGAGCACCAGGACGATGGGCTCGTTCGAGGCCGGCACCCAGGGCGCGGTGCGGTTCGAAGTGCAGGGCATCGTCGGGGGCGAGCCCCGCATCGTCATCGAGCACATCACGCGCATTCACCCCTCCTGCGCACCGGACTGGCCGACGCCGCCCGACGGCGACGGCGCACATCGAGTGATCATCGAGGGCCGCCCGCGCATCGAGGTCACGGTCGAGGCCACCGACGAGGGCGAGAACAGATCCGCGGGCGGGAACGCCACCGCGGTGGGCCGGCTCGTGAGCGCCATCGACTGGCTCGTGAATGCGGAACCAGGACTCTACGACGCGCTCGACGTCCCGCTGCGCCCCGCAGTCGGCAGGCTCGGAAGGAGACAACCTTGAACATCGACATCCCCGAGGGCAAGGACGCGATCGAGTACGTGTGGGGCGAGATGGTGCCCGGGATCGGGATCGCCGCATCGAACTTCTCGCTGGCGGTGTACGCCCATACGACCCTGGGACTGCGCGAGTTCGAAGCTGCGCGGTTGCGGATCGCCCAGATCAACGGGTGCGTCTTCTGCCTCGACTGGCGGACCGAACGGGACGGCGTGAAGGTCGAGGAGGATTTCGCCGACGCGGTGGCCCGGTGGCGTACCACCGACGTTTTCGACGACCGGACCCGGTTGGCCGCCGAATACGCCGAGCGGTACGCCCTCGATCACCACAACCTCGACGACGCGTTCTGGTCCCGGATGAGCGCGCACTACAGCCAGCTCGAGATCGTGGAGCTGAGCATGAGCATCGGATCATGGCTGGCGTTCGGCCGGCTCAACCATGTGCTGGGCCTCGACACCGTGTGTGCGCTGCCCGGCCGTTGATCGTCACAGGTCGGTGGCGATGATCTTCTCGATGTTCCGTTCGGCGAGCGCGGTGATGGTGACGAACGGATTGACGCTGGTGTTGCCGGGGATCAGCGAGCCGTCGATGACGTACAGGCCGGAGTAGCCGTGCAGGCGGCCGTAGTTGTCGGTGGCCCGGTTCAGCACCGCGCCGCCGAGCGGGTGGTACGTGAGGTGGTCGCCCCAGATCTTGTAGGTACCGAAGAGATCGGTCCGGTAGATCGTCCCCTCCTTCTGGTTGATCCTGTCGAAGATCGTCTTGGCGGCGTCGATGGACGGCTGTTTCCAGGCGGTCTGCCAGTTCAGGTCGACCTTGCCCGTCGCGGCGTTCCACGTGAATTCGGCCCGGTTCGGGTTCTTGGTGATGGACAGGTAGAACGATGCGAACGTCTCGATACCGGTGGGCAGCGGGGCGACCTCGGCGAACGCACCACCGGCGGCCCAGTTGTCGATACCGCCCGTGGGAATGGAAGCCTGGAGGCTGCCGGTCGGGTCCCACAGGTGGTTGGCCCGGCCGCACATGACGTTGCCGTTGTCGCCCCACCCTTTGCCGATCTCGTTGTTCAGGACGGGGAGCGCGCCGGTGGCCTTCAGCTTGACCAGCAGCTTGCTGGTGCCCACGCTGCCGGCCGCGAAGAACACCCGGTCCGCGGTCACCGTCTTGGTTGCCGTGGTGGCACCGCCGGTGTCGATCTGGTCGATGACGACCGTGTAGCCGCCGCCTGTCGCCGGTGCGACCGAAGTGACCTTGTGCAGCGGCGAGATGACGACCCGGCCGGTGGCCCTGATCCGGTCGATGTACGTCTTCTGCAGCGATTTCTTGCCGTAGTTGTTGCCGTACAGGATCTCGCCGGCCAGCGCCGACCTGGGAACGGTTCCGGCCTCTTCCTGCTTCATGTAGTCCCAGTCGTACACCGTGGGCACGAAGACGAACGGGAAGCCGGCACGCTGGGCGTGCTTACGCCCGACCCTGGCGTACTGGTAGCACGCGGCGGTCTCGAACCAGACGGGATCGATGGTGCCGACCCCGAGGCCGGCATTGGCGCGCGGGTAGTAGATGCCGTACATCTCGTCGGCGTCCACCGACGGGAGTACGGCTCCGAAGTTCTCGCGCTTGGGGGTGACGGCCATGCCACCGTTGACCAGCGAGCCGCCGCCGACGCCGCGGCCCTGGTAGACCGTGATCCCGCTGAACTCCTCGGCGTCGAGGATTCCGGTGCTGCGGGTGACGTCCTTGTCGATGGGGAAGCCGAGGAAGTTGCTGAGGGGCTGCTTGGTCCTGGTGCGGAGCCAGTACGACCGGCTGTCCGGGGATGTCGTGTTGGAGAAGATCTTGCCGTCCGGGCCGGCGGTGTCCCAGGCCATGCCCATTTCGATCATGTGCACGTCGACGCCCGACTGGGCGAGACGCAGAGCGGCGACGGATCCGCCGTATCCGGTGCCGATCACGAGGGCCGGGACATGGGCCCCGGAGTCGATCGGAGCGGCTGCGGAGCCGACCCCGGCCTGGGCCGGGGTGCTGTGACCCGCGAGGGCCACGGCTCCTAAAATAGAACCAGTTCCTGTGATGAATCTTCGCCGCGAAACGCCCTTGGGGCCTATATCATGCATGGTAGAGTCACTCATGTGACACGCCTCACTCTCGACGGAGTGAAACTGGTTCTACTGCCGTTTGCGTGTCAAGTCACTACATACCTGCGGGTAACTTGCGCCCGCTCACGGCACGCCCCGGACACACCACGCCGTGCGTCAGCGCACAGCGGGCCGGTCCCGGCTCGGTGCCGCTCGACCGCAGCCGAGCACCGAGCACCGACTCATGCAGCAGGGTCCGATGACGGGTCGCGAACATCAGGCGAGGAAGCTGGAATCCGCGGCCGATGCAGTAGCCCCGTGAGGTGCTCGGACGGATTCGATCGGGACTCCTCGCGCTCCGACAACAACTCCCCATATTCCGGAAGCAGATCGACCGGAATGGACCGTAGCCTGCCCACCATGAGCGAGAACAACGAGCCGTTGCTCGAGGAACCACCGGTCGCGGGCAACGAGATCGACACCCTGGTGGGTTCCCTGGAACGCCAGCGCAGGACGCTGGCGTGGAAGTGCGCGGGCCTGGACGCGGCCGGTCTGCGGACGACGGCCGCCGCCTCGAAGATCAGCCTGGGCGGGCTGCTCAAGCACCTGGCCCTCGTGGAGGACGACGTCTTGTCCCAGAAGCTGCTCGGGCGGGAGCCGGCTCCCCCGTGGGACACGGTGGACTGGGACGCCGATCCCGACTGGGAGTGGTCCTCGGCCGCCGGGGACACCCCCGAGCAGCTCATGGCGCTCTGGCAGGACACTGCGGTCCGCTCCCGCGCCAACGTCCGGCAGGCGCTGGCCGAGCATGGCGTCGGACACCTCGCGGCGTTCACCAACTCCCGCGGGCAGTCACCCAGTCTCCGGCGTCTGCTGATCGACCTCATCGAGGAGTACGCACGCCATGTCGGACACGCCGACCTCATCCGCGAATCCATCGACGGGCTCGTCGGAGAGGACCCGCCACGATGAAACCGACACTCTCGGACAGGCCGGTTCCGGTAGCGGCGGGGTGGTGATGATGTCAGGCATGGCCCAGCCGATCTCGGATGACCAGCTCGCTATCGTCCCCGCCGACGAAGCATCGTGGGACGACCTGCAGACGATCTTCGGCACCACGGACTATCCGTCCATGTGCCAGTGCCAGCGCTTCAAGATCAGGGGCTCCCAGTGGGGTTCGGTCCCCCTGGCCGAACGTGCCGAGCGCCTGCGTGAGCAGACCGGTTGCGGAAATGCCGGTGCTCCTTCGACAAGCGGTCTCGTCGCCTATCTGGACGACGAGCCGGTCGGATGGTGCGCGATCGAGCCCCGGACGTCCTACCCCCGCCTGCTCCGCGCCCGCGTCCCCTGGACCGGACGGCAGGAGGACAGGACCGACGACAGCGTCTGGGCCGTGACCTGTTTCGTCACCCGCAAGGGCTTCCGTCTGCGCGGCATCACGTACGCACTCGCGCGCGCCACGATCGGCTTCGCGCGCGACCGCGGGGCCCGCGCGATCGAGGGCTACCCGATGATCACGCGGCCAGGGGTGGAAATCACCTGGGGCGAACTCCACGTCGGCAGCCGTGACGTTTTCGCCGACGCAGGGTTCGTCGAGGTGAGCAGGCCCACACTCAGGCGGGCCGTCATGCGGATCGACTTCTGATGGTCGCCCGCGCGCCGCTGATCGCGGCGGTCGCGTGTGCATCCATCGGGCAGAGACAGGAACGGGTGGCGAGGCCCCCTCGGACCTCGCCACCCGTCACTCCTGAACCGGCATCAACGCAACCGGGCGTCAGTACGCCCCGAACACGTTGTCGATCGAACCGTACTTGGCGGCGGCATAGTTGCACGCGGCCGTGATGTTGGCGACCGGGTCGTAGGGGTCCATCGACGTGCCGGGCACGTGGTAGGCCTTGAACGTGGGGTCGATGACCTGCAGGAGCCCCTTGGACGGCGTGCCCTTGGCGGCGTTCGAGTCCCAGTTGTTGATGGCCTTGGGATTGCCCGAGGACTCGCGCATGATGTTGCGGTGGATGCCGTCGTAGCTGCCGGGGATGCCGTGCTGCGCCATGACGGCCAGCGACTCCTTGATCCAGCCGTCGAGGTCGTTCGTGTACGTCGCGGGCTTCACGGCGGCGGGAGTGGCACTGCTCGCGGCCGGCTTGGACTCGACAGCCGCGGTCTCGGCCTTGGCACCGAGGGTCAGCTTCATGCCCGGGCTGATCAGAGCGGGGTTGGCTCCGATGACCTCGCGATTGTCCTGGTACAGCTGCTGCCAGCCGCCAGTCACGGAATGCCCAGTGGCGATCTTGTAAAGGGTGTCACCGGCTATCACGGAATAGACGGAGGGCGTAGCCTTCGCGGCGGAAATTCCCTTGGCAGGGGCCGCAGCAGGCGCCACAGTCTTTGCGACGGTGGCGACGGACTGCGCCGGCGCTGCCGAGGCAGCGGTCGCACCGATCACAGGAAGTGCGAGAGCGGCTCCGCCCGCGCCCACGGCGATGAAGCCGCGAGTCAGCGAACCGGACTTACGACGACGGTGGTTACCCGTTGCGGGCATGATGCGTTCCTCTCCGGCGCCTACGAGGTGAGCTGTCGGGTTCAGGCTGGAGTTGCCTGGCCGTATGGGAATACGGCTTCACCCCTAGCCGTTCCGGATACCGGATCGGCTGCTTACCTGGGTCCCCCGCTCCTGCCGTACGTGAGTGGTCGGATTCCCGGACGGCGGCAGGATTCGGCGTTCCATCCGGATTGACGGTGACCGTAAGCGAGAAACTCCGACCTGAACAAGCCCCCACTTTTCGATCACAATTCATTTACAAGATCGAGTCGGGGAATTATCGGCAATCCATGCCCGCCCGCGAAGCCAAATTCCTTCGCGCAGAAGGGAACCGAGCGGTACGCCGTCGCGTCCGCGGTCCCGGAAAGTGACTCTCGCCACTTAGTCCGAAAAGGGCGATTTGCCCGACAGGCAGGACCTCGGCCTGTGCGAGTCATGCATTCGCCAGCAAAGAGAGCAATTTATCTCTATTGCCAAAATTGGGACATTCGAGACATTGGCGGGCGGCCGAGCGATGCCTTCGCCTCGTCGGGGCGGACGTCCCCCCGCGGGAGGCGACAGCGCGTCACGCATCTCCACCGGCTGCGGCGCACAGGCGGCCGCACTCCGGCCAGGTCGCGCAGGCTCACACGAACGACGGTCCCGATGGGCGCAGGAGGTGCCGCACGCCTTCGGCATGGCCGTCACGGTGCGCAAACGCCCTGCCCGCCCACCGGGGCCGTCCGGAAGCGCAAGCGGCGTGCCGGCGATGGAGGGCCGGGGGCTGATCTCCGTGTCGCTCTCGCCGCGAAGCATCGCCCGGCCCACCGGCTTGCTGCATACCGGGCGTCCGGACGAGGCGCATCGTGATCGCCATCGCTAAGGGATGTCGAGGGGCTCCGGCCGGATGAACCCGACGTAGCCTTCGAAGGCTGCTGAATCGATCTTCTTCAGCTTCTCAACAAAGCGGGCGAGCTTCGCAAGATCCCTCTCTTCATCCTCTTCGGACGAGTACCCCTTGGGCCCGTCCGCTTCGCGGAGGAATCAGGAATCGGTCACACGGCAGGCCGCAGCAATGCAGCGAGACCTCTGCTCGGCGTTGCGGGACAGCTCTTGATGACAGTCGACGCCTCGGCTGCTCATGCGAACCATCCTGATCCTGCGCGTCGAAACCAGCGGTGTGCGCACGCCCGCCCCGGAAGCAATACGGTAACCCCCCACTTGCCGCCCTGCGTTGATACAGAGATCGCTGGAAGAAGGGGAAGTGCCACGGAGTCGAGAGACGCACATTCCACCACTCGACTCCTTCCACCCATAATCCTGTCCAACTCGATCGATTCATCACAGGAGACGCCGTGTTGAATCACGCCCCGTAAGTCGGAATGAGCTCGCTACCCCTTGACGCCTGCTGTGTTCCCACATTGCGCGGCCCTCGTAATCGATTCGGCCCGGCATAAATTCCGTCGCGCATCAGGTACGTTGCGACGGAGCGGGGGCAGGGTGCATTCCGGGACGGTCGAATCAGTCAATGCCCCCTGAATCCTCATCAGATTCCCTCCAGATCCACCCTGTTCACTGCATGAACGGGCAGCTGTACCGGTTGCGGACAGGAGTAGGGCTCCGGTCCAGCTGCCTCCCCTTTGCACCCCGACCCGGTTGCCCCCGGATCCGAACGACGTAGGCCTTCCGCCTAGGATCCGGATGCCTGATCATCTCTTTCCATGCGCATGCCAACGATTCACCGAAGATTCCGCCATCGGGCGTTGCTCTGGGCCGTCGCCGCGAGCCTGGCACTCACCGCCACCTCAGGAGCCCCGGCCGGGGCCGACGCCCCGGCGCCCGGCCTGTCGCAGACCCTTGACCAGATTCTCAGCGACACACGGCTGAACGGCGCCCAGGCCGGAGTCGTCGTCAGGGACGCCGAAACCGGGCAGACGCTCTATCAACGCAACGGCGACGGCCGCCTGGTGCCCGCATCCAGTACCAAGCTTCTGACGTCGACCGCGGCCATGGCGCTGCTCGGCCCCGACTACCGGTTCAGCACCGATGTACTCGCGGACGGCTCCCGCCACGGGTCCGTGGTCCGGGGCGACCTGTATCTTCGCGGCACCGGCGACCCCACGATGCTGGCCGAGGACTACGACCGGCTGGCCGCCACGGTCGCCGCATCCGGGATCCGCCGGATCACCGGCCGACTGGTCGCTGACGACACCCGGTTCGACAGCAACCGGCTGGGCGCGTCCTGGGCGGCCGACGACGAGTCCGCCTACTACTCGTCGCAGATCTCTCCACTGACGGTGGCCCCGGACACCGACTACGACGCGGGCACCGTGCTCCTCTCGGTGACCCCGGGCTCCGCGCCCGGTGCAGCGCCCGCGGTGAAAGTCACCCCGTCCAACGACTACGTCCGCATCGACAACCGTGCCACCACGGTCGCCGCCGGTGAGAGTCGTACGATCACCGTCGATCGCATGCACGGCAGCAACACCATCGTGGTCAGCGGGAAGATCCCCGTCGAGAGCGCACCCGCCACGTCGTGGACCAGCGTCTGGGAGCCCACAGGCTATGCGACCGCCGTCTTCGCGGACGCGCTGGCCGCACACGGAGTGAAGGTCACCCGAGGGACGGTGCTGGGCGAGGCCGTTCCGCAAGGTGCCACGACACTGGCCTCCCATCCGTCGATGCCTCTGAAGGATCTTCTGACGCCGTTTCTGAAGCTGTCCAACAACAACCATGCCGAGGTGCTGGTCAAGACCATCGGTTACGAGGTGAAGGGCAGCGGCACCTGGTCGGCCGGGCTGTCGGCGATCGCCGACCACCTGCGTACCCTCGGATTGGACCCCGCTGACCTGCGTCAGATGGACGGCTCCGGCCTGTCGAGGATGGACGTGGTGTCCACCGAGCAGTTCACCGAACTGCTGGTCGCCGCACGCCATCAACCGTGGTTCCAGGAGTGGTACGACGCCCTGCCGATCGCCTGCGTGTCCGACCGGATGACCGGCGGGACGCTGCGCTCCCGCATGTGCGGGACCTCGGCTGCGGGCAATCTGCACGGCAAGACCGGCTCGCTGACCGGCGTCTCGGGGCTCTCCGGCTATGTCACGGACGCCGACGGCCGGAAGCTCGTCTTCAGCTTCGTCAGCAACAACTACGTCGCGAGCTCGGTCAAGAACATCGAGGATGCGGTCGGAGCGGCGCTCGCCGGCTACAGCGTGGAGGGCGCACAGCAGACGCAAGGTACGGCCCGGTCCGACCGTGCCTCGACCGATGCGCCCGCTGCCAGGGATGAGCAGTCCGGGCGCACCGACCTCGAATGCTCCTGGATGAAGCCTGTGAGCTGCTGAGCAACGGTAGGAGCGCTCCAGGACAGCGCACCGATCCGCGAGGCGCCGGCCTGGTCCGGCCGGAGGTCGACCGTGAGGGGCGGGGGCCCGCCCCGCCCCTCACCTGTTGCCGTCGCCGGCCTGCCCGCGCGGCTCAGCACACGAGAGGTGTCAGGGGTGCTGACGTCGGGTTTCAAGTCGGAAGGGGCCGCCGCGGCGGCGGCAACCTGTGCGACTCGGGCAAACGCTCGCCGATGGCCGACCGGATCAGTGGGCAGGCCCTGGCGGCCCGGCAGGGAATACATCACAATGATCCAACATTCAATAAAACTAATACGGCGCGGACCGCACGGGAGAATCGCATGGGACTTTCAACCTCGGGCGAAGCGATGCCTGAGCTGGGACTCCTCGACACCACTGGCATCCTGCGCCGGCCAGGGGTCAGCCCGGAGCGGACCAGCTCAGGACTGGGATGGGAGCACGTCTACGTCTCCACCCAGCGGGAACAGCCGTATCGCGCCACATTCGAGGCTGCACCCACCCACCTGCTGATCCTGCACCTGGGCGGCCCGGTGACCGTCCGGCGCCGCATCAGCCGGTCGATGCGGGCCCAGCGGATTCCGGCCGGGGGGATCTTCCTCCACCCCGCGGGCCGCGCGCTGGACGTGGAGCTCCAAGGGGGACTCGACACCGTCCACCTCTATCTCAGCGACTCGGTCCTGCAGGAAGCGCACGGTGAGGGCGGGACGGTGGAACTCGCCGAGGAGCTGGGCAGCTCCGATCCGCTGATCGAGCAACTCGTCCTGGCACTGGACGGCGTCGTGCGGCTCCGGGAGCCCTCCGCCCGTACCTACGTGGATCACCTTGTGGGCACGCTCGCTGCTCAGCTCGCCCGGGCACACGCGGCCGGCCGGCCCATGGACCGCGACAGCGCGTCATCAGGTCTGACGAGCCGACAGCTCATGTCCGCACGTGAGTTGATGGAGACACGGCTCTCCGAGCCGCTGCCCGTCGCCGAGTTGGCCTCGGCCACCGGTCTGAGCGCGAGCCAGTTCAGCAGGCAGTTCAGAGCCAGCACCGGTAAGTCACCCCACCAGTTCCTGCTCCAACTGCGGCTGGACCACGCACGTCGGCTGCTGCGCACCACAACGCTGCCCATAGCCGACCTGGCCGCCCACTGCGGCTTCTCCCATCAGGAGCACCTGACCCGCGTGATGCGCGCCAAGCTGGGCACGACCCCTGCTGCCTTCCGTCGGGCTTGCTGACCTTCGATTCCGCGCCCCGCGCCGCCGCATTCACTCCGGCCTGCCCCACCGCATGCGCACTGCTCCGCCTTCCGATGTGGCGCAAACCCGTCCGCGGCCCCTCTCACGACCATGGCGCCGCGCCAATCCGGCAGAAGATACGCGCGAAACGTGCAGGAAACGGGATGTCCACGGCCCCGACACTCGGTGGCAGACATCCAAGGACCCACGGCACATGCGAAGGCGGAAAGCGATGAGGAACTTCGTCCACACCTCCCACCCCTCGCGGGTCATCTTCGGCACGGGAACGGTCGGTCAGGTCCGCGACGAAGTCGAGCGGCTCGGCTGCTCCCGCGTCCTGCTCCTGGCCGGCCCGGCGGTGGCCAAGGCTGCCGCCCGTGTGCGTGACGTCCTCGGGGACCTCACCGTGGCGGAGTTCGACGGTGCCGCGATGCACACCCCGGTGGAGGTGACCGAGCGAGCGCTCGACGTGCTCCGGGAACACTCCGCCGACTGTCTGGTGGCTGTCGGCGGCGGTTCCACGACAGGGCTCGCCAAAGCACTGGCGCTGCGCACCGATCTCCCGCAGCTGATCCTTCCCACCACATACGCGGGCTCCGAGGTCACCCCCGTGCTGGGCGAGACGCAGGCCGGACGCAAGGTCACCCAGTCCTCGCCCGCGATTCTGCCCGAGACCGTCGTCTACGACGTCGAGTTCACCCGTGACCTGCCGGTAGGCATGTCGGTCACCAGCGGAGTCAACGCCCTCGCCCACGCCGTGGAGGCCTTGTACTCGCCGCAGGCGAACCCGGTGATCGACGGCATGGCGCTCGACGCGGTCGGCAGGATCGCCCGCGCCCTGCCGGCGCTCGTCGCCGAGCCGTCCGACACCGCGGCACGCGCCGACCTTCTGCATGCCGCATGGCTGGCCGGTACCTGCCTGGCCTCCGTCGGCATGGGACTCCATCACAAGCTGTGCCACACACTGGGCGGTACGTTCGGCCTGCCGCACGCCGAAACACACGCGGTGATCCTGCCGCACGCCATGGCCTACAACGCCCCTGCGGCCAGGGACGTCATGAGCCGGATCGCCGAAGCACTGGGTGTGGCGGACGCCCCGAGCGGGGTGTTCGACCTGATCGCCTCCGTGGGAGGCCCCACCTCGCTGGACCGGCTGGGCATGGCGCAAGCGGATCTGCCGGAGGCCGCGCGGCTGGCCGTCGCCACGCCGTACCCGAACCCCCGGGAGCTGACGTACCAGGGCATCGAGAGCCTGCTGCAGGATGCCTGGCGGGGCCGCCGTCCGGCAGCTCCCGCGGTGCAGGCTCCCCCGGCACGCGGTGCGACTGCGGACCTGGAGCGCCTGACCGAGCAGGTGGTGGCGAGCTTCGCCGACGCACCGGATCCGCGGGTCGGGCAGCTGCTCGGTGACCTCGTACGGCACCTGCACCACTTCGTGACGAGCAACGACGTCACCGAATCGGAGTGGCAGCACGCCGTCGACTTCCTGACCCGCACCGGGCAGATCTGCACCAGCACCCGTCAGGAGTTCGTGCTGCTGTCCGACACGCTCGGGGTCTCCAGCATCGTCGACCTGCTCACCAATTCGCGCACCCCCGAGACCACACCGTCCGCGGTGCTCGGACCGTTCTACACGGACGGCCCCCCGGAGACCGCACAGGGCGCCGACATCTCACGGGGTGTCGCCGGCACTCCCCTGTGGGCCGACATCCGCATCACCGACACGGACGACCACCCCCTGCCGGACGCCGTCGTGGATGTGTGGCAGGCCAACAAGGACGGGTTCTACGACGTCCAGCTGCCCGAGCGCGAAGGCCCGGTACTGCGGGGGCGCCTGCGCACGGACGACGAGGGACGGCTGCGCTTCTGGACGATCCTGCCGGCCGAGTATCCGATCCCGGACGACGGTCCGGTGGGGCAGATGCTCCAGGCCGTCAGCCGTCATCCCTACCGTGCTCCCCACCTCCACTTCATGATCTCCGCACCCGGCCACCGGCGCCTGGTCACCCAGTTGTTCGTGAAGGGCGGCCCCTACCTGGACTCCGACACCGTGTTCGGCGTCAAGGAGGGCCTCGTCATCGACTTCGCGCCCCGCACCGGCCCTACCCCGGACGGCCGCGCCGTCGACGGGGAGTGGCGCAGCCTGCAGTTCACCTTCCGCATCGCCCGCATCGCCGACGCACCGGCAAGCTGACGAGGAGCAGTCCCATGGAATCGACCCACTCCTACGACACCGACGTCCTTGTGGTCGGCAGCGGCCCCGCCGGCGGCTCCGCGGCCCTGCTTCTGGCCACGTACGGCATCCGCACCCTGCTGGTCACCAAGTACGGCTGGCTGGCCAACACCCCCCGCGCGCACATCACCAATCAGCGCACCATGGAGGTGCTGCGCGACCTCGGCGTCGACGCCGAAGCCACCGCGGCCGGAAGCCCAGCCGAACTCATGGGCGACACCGTCCTGTGCACCGCCCTGGCCGGCGAGGAGATCGGCCGGATCCGCAGCTGGGGCACCGGCCCGCACGCGGCGACCGAGTACGGCGCCGCCAGCCCCGTGCAGATGATCGACCTTCCGCAGACCTATCTGGAACCGATCCTGGTGAAGAACGCCGCGGAGCGGGGCGCCAAGGTTCGTTTCGACACCGAGTTCCTCAGCCTGGAACAGGACGCCGACGGAGTGACCGCACGGCTCCGGGACCGGCTGCGCGGAGACGAGTTCACCGTGCGCGCCCGCTATCTGATCGGCGCGGACGGCGGCCGCAGCAGTGTGGCCGAGCAGATCGGGCTGCCGATCGCCGGGCAGAGCGGCAAGGCCGGCAGCATGAACATCACCTTCAAGGCCGATCTCTCCCGGCACGTGGCCCACCGCCCGAGCGTTCTGTACTGGGTGATGCGTCCCGGCGCCCACATGGGCGGCATCGGCATGGGCCTGGTGCGCATGGTGCGGCCATGGAACGAATGGCTGCTGGTGTGGGGATACGACATCGACCAGCCCCCGCCCGCGATGGACGAAGCAACCGCCCGGGACATCGTCCACGACCTCATCGGCGACCGGGACATCCCCGTCGAGATCACGTCGAGCTCGCTGTGGACGGTCAACCACAGCTACGCCACGACCTACTCGGCCGGGCGCGTGTTCTGCGCCGGGGACGCGGTGCACCGGCATCCGCCGTCCAACGGCCTCGGTTCCAACACCTCGATCCAGGACTCGTACAACCTGGCCTGGAAGCTCGCCATGGTCATCCGCGGTCAGGCCGGGCCCGGGCTGCTGGACTCGTACACCGCCGAGCGGGCGCCGGTCGGCAAGCAGATCGTCGACCGCGCCAACCTCAGCCGCGACCAGTTCGGCCCGATCTTCCAGGCGCTCGGACTCGACGAGTACAGCGAGGAGGACGACATCGCGGGCGGCCTCGCCGCATGCCGCAGCGAGACGGCCGACGGCACCAAGCGGCGGCAGGCGCTGGAAGAGGCCATCCAGCTGAAGAACTACGAGTTCAACGCCCACGGCGTCGAGATGAACCAGCGTTACGTCTCTCCCGCGGTCGTCCCGGACGGCGACGCCGACGAGGTGTGGGCACGGGATCCGGAGCTGTTCCACCAGCCCTCGACCCGGCCCGGTGCGAAACTGCCGCACGCCTGGCTCGTCGACGGCGACGGCAACCGGCTGTCCACGCTGGACATCGTCGGCAAGGGCACCTTCACCGTGCTGACCGGGCTGTCCGGTGGCATGTGGGAGGCCGCGGCGGCCGAATGCGGGGACACCCTGGGAATTCCGCTGACGTGCGTGCGCATCGGCTCCGAGAACAGCCGCGACGCCTACGGCGAGTGGCGCCGGGCATCGGGGACGGCCGAGGACGGTTGCCTGCTCGTCCGCCCGGACGGACACATCGCCTGGCGGTCCTCCCGGGCACCGCAGGCCGGCTCCGCAGCCCGCGCCGAGCTGCTCGGCGCGTTGAGGGCCGTGCTCCAGTGCTGACGGCACGGCACAGGCCCCACACAGGATCACACGAACCGAGGATGACGCCGGTCCGGCGGTCCGCCGGACCCGAACGGAGTGCAGTGCACATGGACAAGGTGGTCGCCACCGCCGAGGAGGCGCTGACCGGCGTCATGGACGGAGCATCGTTGGCCGTGGGCGGCTTCGGCCTCAGCGGTGTTCCCGACGTGCTGATCCAGGCGCTGTACGCGACCGGCGCGAGCGGGCTCAGCGTGGTGTCGAACAACTGCGGCGTGGACGGCGGCGGCCTCGGCATCCTCCTCGCCGCGAGTCGCATCGCCCGTGTCACCGGCTCCTACGTCGGCGACAACAAGGAGTTCGCCCGCCAGTACCTCTCGGGGGAACTGCTGGTCGAGCTGACGCCGCAGGGCACGCTCGCCGAGCGCCTGCGAGCCGGCGGCTGCGGCATCCCCGCCTTCTTCACCCCTGCCGGGGTCGGCACCCAGGTCGCCGACGGCGGCCTGCCCTGGCGCTACGCACCCGACGGCACCGTGGCAGTCGCCTCACCGCCCAAGGAAATACGCGAGTTCGACGGCCGTCGTCACGTGCTCGAGCACGGCATCACCACCGACTTCGCACTCGTCCGCGCCGCCAAGGGCGACCGTCACGGCAATCTCGTCTTCCACCGCTCGGCCCGCAACTTCAACCCGCTCGCCGCCATGGCCGGCCGCGTCACCGTCGCCGAAGTGGAGCGGCTGGTCGAGCCCGGCGAGCTGGACCCGGACGAGATCCATCTCCCCGGCGTCTTCGTCCAGCGGGTGGTCGAACTGACGCCGGAGCAGGCCGAGGACAAGCAGATCGAACGGCGCACTGTGTCCGCGCCTCCGGTACGAGGGACGGTGCGGCGCTGATGGCTTGGACCAGGGACGGGATGGCTGCACGCGCGGCCGCCGAGATCCAGGACGGCGATTACGTGAACCTCGGCATCGGACTGCCCACGCTGGTGCCCGAGCACATCGCCGAAGGGGTGCACGTGGTGCTTCAGTCGGAGAACGGCATCCTCGGCGTCGGCCCGTACCCCGCCGACGCGGATGTGGACCCGGATCTCATCAACGCGGGCAAGGAGACGGTCACGGTGCTGCCGGGCGCGAGCTTCTTCGACTCGTCACTGTCCTTCGGGATGATCCGGGGCGGTCACATCGACGCCGCGATTCTGGGGGCCATGCAGGTCTCCGCCGCCGGAGACCTCGCCAACTGGATGATCCCGGGCAAGATGGTGAAGGGCATGGGCGGTGCGATGGATCTCATCCACGGCGCCCGGCGGGTGATCGTCGTGATGGACCACTGCGCCAAGGACGGCAGCCCGAAGGTCGTCGAGGCCTGCACCCTGCCCCTGACCGGCAGGGCATGCATCGACCGCATCATCACCGACCTCGGCGTCCTGGACGTCACCGAGGACGGTCTCGTTCTCGTCGAAACGGCTCCCGGCGTCAGCACGGACGACGTCGTCAGCCGTACCGCCGCGCGCGTACGAGTGCCCGACACCATCGGCTGACCGCGGTCGCCCCGTCCCCCTGATCGCCCGTCGGCCGAGGCTCCTGGACAGCGCCCGGACCGGCGGGCCGGCATCACACCCCCCACATCACTCTCCACCACAAGGAGTCCCGATGAACGAGTACCTGCGGGACGTCTACGTCGTCGACGCCGTCCGTACCCCGATCGGCCGCTACGGCGGGGCGCTGTCCTCGGTGCGCCCCGACGACCTCGCCGCCGGCGTGCTGCGTGGTCTGCTCGACCGTAGCCCCGCCCTGGACCCGGGCCTCATCGGCGACGTGCTTCTCGGGAACTCCAACGGCGCCGGGGAGGAGAACCGCGATGTCGCCCGCATGGCGGTACTGCTGGCCGGCCTGCCCGTCACGGTCCCCGGAGCCACCGTCAACCGGCTGTGCGGCTCGGGGATGGAGGCCGTCGTCCAGGCCGCCCGTGCAGTGGCGCTCGGCGATGCCTCCATCGTGGTGGCAGGCGGCGTGGAGTCCATGAGCCGCGCCCCGTGGGTGTTGCCCAAACCGGAACGGGCCTTCCCGGCAGGCAACCAGCAGCTGTACTCCACCACCCTGGGCTGGAGGATGATCAACCCGCGCATGCCCGAGGAATGGACCATCCCGCTCGGCGAGAGTGCCGAGCTGATCGCCGACAGGTACGGAATCACCCGCGAGGCTCAGGACGTGTTCGCGCTCGCCAGTCACCAGAAGGCCTCGCGGGCGTGGAAGGACGGTGCCTACGAAGCCGAGGTGGTTCCCGTCGACGGTGTCGACCTGGCCCGCGACGAGGGAATCCGGGACGACACGTCTCTCGATGCGCTGGCCCGCCTCAAGCCCGTCTTCCGTGAGGGAGGTACGGTCACGGCCGGCAACGCCTCGCCCCTCAACGACGGCGCGGCAGCCCTGCTGCTGGCCGACGAGGCCGGGCTGGCCGAGATCGGTCGTGAGCCGCTGGCCAGGATCCGGGCCGGCGCCGTGACCGGCATCGAGCCGCAGTACTTCGGTCTGGGCCCGGTCGATGCCATCCGCAAGGCCCTGACGAAGGCCGGGCGCGACTTCGGCGACCTGCACACCGTCGAGCTCAACGAGGCCTACGCCGCCCAGGCGTTGGGCTGCCTCGCGGCCCTGCCCGACCTCGACTCCGACATCCTCAACACGAGGGGTGGAGCCATCGCCCTCGGACATCCCCTCGGCGCCTCCGGCGCCCGCATCGCCGGAGCAGTCGCCCACCAGCTCGCCGAAGCGGGCTCGGGCACGGGTCTGGCCGCGCTGTGCATAGGTGTCGGGCAGGGCCAGGCCCTTGTCCTGGAGCGCTGAGTCGAGGCCTGTCGGCGACCCGCGGAATGTCGGTGGCCGGGGCGCGGTGGGCACCCAGGTGAGGGCCGCGGTGGCGAGGTTGTCACCCCCGGATGGCCGTACCTCATTGGATCGAGTCACATGGTTTCGGCCGGGTGTACCACCGCGCCACCACTGAGAAGCGTGTGGGCGTCGCACCGCCGTATCAAAGCTGCGGCCTCTCGGGTGCCGTCACCACCCCGCGGCGCTCAGCCAATTGGCTGTCACGTGCCCCCGGCGCAGCTCCCTCCCGGGTCAGGCACACGCCACTCGCATGCAGTAGGGCAAGACCCATGCGCAGCTCATCCATGGTCCCGCCGGTCGGGACCGTGGATGAAGAATGGACCGGGCAGTTCGAGTGGCAGCCCGACGGTGGTCGGCTGAGACTGAGGCAACGGTTCTGGAACCGGACAACAGATCCCGGCCTCATGACTTCCGGACCACTCGGTCCGGCCAGAGAAAAATGCGCGTACAGGGCTCCGACCGTCATGGCCGACGATTCTCGAAAGTTCCTCAAGGAGCTCGCATGGAGGAGAAATCCCTCGAAGTCCTGACCCCCGGGCCGAATGAAACTGCGATCGACAAGTGCACGTACACCGACCCGGAGACCGGCATCGAGAGAGATCTCGCCGAGGTGCTGGCCGACGTCATGTGCGTCGAACGGGTATCGGTCGACAGCCACTTCTTCGATGACCTCGGCGCCAACTCGTTGGTGATGGCCCATTTCTGCGCGCGGGTCCGGAAGCGTGCGGACCTCCCCTCGGCGTCGATGAAGGATATCTACCGGAATCCGACGATCCGAAGCCTGGCGACGGGGCTCGCCGAAGCCGTGCCCGTCCCTGTCGAGTCGTCGGTACCGGCGTCGACCGAGGTGGTGACCCCGGCCGGCACGGTGCAGTACGCCCTCTGCGGAACGCTGCAGTTCCTGCTTTTCCTGGGATATTCATTCCTCGCCGGACTTGTTGCCGACCTGGGCTATGCATGGGTCTCCGCCGGCTCGGATGTGATCGACATCTACCTGCGATCGTTCGTCTTCGGCGGCGCCGGCTTCATCGGTCTGTGCACCTTCCCGATCGCGGCCAAATGGCTCCTCATCGGCCGGTGGAAATCGCGTGAGTTCCCGGTCTGGGGTCTGACGTATCTGCGTTTCTGGACCGTCAAGGTACTGATCCACGCCAACCCGATGATCTTCTTCGTCGGCAATCCCCTGTACGTGCTGTACCTGCGGGCCCTGGGCGCACGGATCGGCAAGGGGGTCACGATCCTCTCCCGCAACGTTCCGGTCTGCCCCGACCTGCTCACGATCGGCGCCGGCACGGTGATCCGCAAGGACTCGTTCTTCCTCTGCTACCGGGCGCACGCCGGCCGCATCCAGACCGGCCGCGTCACCCTGGGCCGGGACGTGTTCATCGGCGAGAAGACCGTCCTCGACATCGACACATCGATGGGTGACGGGGCCCAGCTCGGCCACACGTCCACGCTGTACAGCGGCCAGGCGGTCCCGGGCGGTCAGCGCTGGCACGGATCCCCGGCCCAGCCCACGCAGCACGACTACCTGAGGATCGGGCCGGCCAGGTGCAGCACGCTGCGCCGGGCGGGCTTCGGCCTCGTCACCGTCCTTCAGCTGTTCTTCCTCTACGTACCGCTGACTGTCGGGGGCGCGTACATGCTGGTGACCCTGGTTCCGGCGCTGCACAACCGGCTGGGCCCGGGCACGATGGGGTTCACATCGACGAATCTCTACGTCGACGCGCTGATCCTTTCCCTGGTGTTGTTCTTCGGCTTCGTCGTCGTGGGTCTGGCCGTATTGTTCACCGTTCCGCGCCTGCTGAACCTGGTCGTCAAGCCGGACAAGGTCTATCCGCTGTACGGGTTTCACTACTCGGCGCACCGGGCGATCGGGCGCATGACCAACATCAAGTTCTTCAAATGGCTGTTCGGTGACAGCTCCTACATCGTCCATTATCTGCGCGGCCTCGGGTACGACTTGTCCCGGGTCGAGCAGACCGGGTCGAACTTCGGCACGGAAGTGCAGCACGAGACCCCGTATCTGTGCTCTGTCGGCAGCGGGACGATGGTCGCTGACGGGCTCTCCATCGTGAACGCCGACTTCTCGAGCACGTCCTTCCGGGTGTCCCGGGCCTCGATCGGGCCATACAACTTTCTCGGTAACAACATCGCCTTTCCCTCAGGGGCCAGAACGGGCGAGAACTGTCTCCTTGCGACGAAGGTGATGGTTCCGCTCGACGGCGAGGTGCGCGAGGGTGTGGGCCTGCTCGGCTCGCCGTGCTTCGAGATTCCCCGCTCGGTCGAGCGCGACTCCCGGTTCGACCACCTTCGGACCGGCGACGAGTTGCGCCGCAGCCTCGCTGCGAAGAACCGCTACAACATCCGCTCGATGGTGTTCTTCCTGCTCGTGCGGTGGCTGCACTTCTTCGTGCTCACGATGCTCGGCCTGGCGAACGCCGAACTGTACGACGCCTACGGGCATGTGCTGATCGCTGTGTTCCTGGTGTTCGGTCTTGGGTTCACCGCTGTCTACTTCGTACTGGTCGAACGCGGTATCGCGGCATTCCGCGTGCTGCGACCGCAGTTGTGTTCCATCTACGACCCGTACTTCTGGTGGCACGAGCGCCTCTGGAAGGTGCCCGACACGTACCTCAACGTCTTCAACGGCACCCCGTTCAAGAACGTGATCTGGCGGATGCTGGGTGTTCGGCTCGGCAGCAGGGTCTTCGATGACGGCTGCTATCTGACGGAGCGGACGCTCACCACCATCGGGAGCGACTGCACGCTCAACGCGGGAAGCAAGATCCAGTGCCACTCGCAGGAGGACGGCACCTTCAAGTCCGATCGCAGCACCATCGCCGCCGGCTGCACCCTCGGTGTGGGAGCCCACGTCCACTACGGCGTGACGATGGGCGACGGCGCGGTACTCGCCCCCGACTCCTTTCTCATGAAAGGCGAGGAAGTCCCACAGCACGCACGCTGGGGAGGAAACCCGGCCACGGAGATGCGAGATGCCCCTCATCAGCCCGAGGCACTGACGCGGAAGGGATAGCAGCGCCGCCCATGTCGGCGCGAACGGCTCGGTGGCGACGGTGAACGGAGAGGGACGACCAGATGGGAAAGCAAGTGCAGGCCGACCGGGAGTTCTGGCGCACCGTGCTCCTCGCCGGTGGATCCACCGCCGTACCGCGGTGGACGCTCGATCCGGTGACGGGCGTCGGCGAACACGAGGCGACGATCCCGGACGACGTCGTGTCAGGGTTGGGCCGATTGGCCAAGGACCTGGCGGTGCCGCTCGACTCCGTGCTGCTGGCCGCGCACGCCAAGGTGCTTGCCGCGCTGTCCGGCGAGCGCGAGGTCGCGACGGGTTACGTCACCGTGGAGGGCGCCCGGCCGCTGCCCTGCCGGCTGACGACCGACCCCGGCTCGTGGCGATCGCTGCTGCTGGACGCCCATCGAGCCGCGTCGGATCTGCTGTTGCACAAGGACTTTCCGGTCGATGAGCTCAGGCGCGAGCTGGGCCTGTCCGAACCGCCGATCGAGACCGTGTTCGATCCGCACGGCTCGGGCGGCGCAATCGCCGGCAACACGGTGCTGTGGGTGGGATTCTCACAACGCGGCGGCCACAACGTGCTGCGGCTGCGGTACCGGACCGAAGCGCTCGACGCGGACTCCGCCGTCAGGATCGCCGGTTATCACCTCACCGCGCTCGCGCTCATCGCCGCCGATCCGGACGCCGAGCACGCGCGGCAGAGCCTGCTCTCCGCCGAGGAACTCCGCTTCCAGCTCGAAGAACTCGCCGGTCCACGCCGGGAGCTGCCGGACCAACGGTTCCACGAGCTGTTCGAGCAGCGGGTGGCGGCTCACCCGGATGCCGTCGCCGCGGTGCACGGGGAGCAGCAGCTGACGTATCGGGAACTCAACGCACGCGCCAACCGGGTGGGACGAGCCCTGCTGGCGCGGGGGCTGCGCCCCGAGGGTGTCGTCGCGGTGGTGACCGAGCGCAACCTGGACTGGATGGCCGCCGTCCTCGCTGTCTTCAAGGCCGGCGGCGTGTACCTGCCCATCGAGCCGCACTTCCCGGCCGATCGCGTCGCGACCATGCTCTCCCGTGCCGCATGCGGACTCGTGCTGACCGAACCCGGGAGCACCTCCACCCTCGACCAGGCCCTCGGCTCGCTGTCCGGGATCCAGAATGTCTTCGTCGGCGCAGCCTACGAGGAGGACCATGCCGACGACGATCTGGGCCTGCGCGTCGCACCGGACCAGCTCGCATACATCTATTTCACCTCCGGCTCCACGGGTGAGCCCAAGGGTGCGATGTGCGAGCACGCGGGCATGCTGAACCACCTCTACGCCAAGATCGACGACCTGGAGATCGGCGAGGGACAGGTGGTCGCCCAGACCGCACCTCAGTGCTTCGACATCTCGCTGTGGCAACTGGTGTCCGGGCTGCTGGTCGGCGGGCGGACCCTGCTGGTGGAGCAGGAGGCGATCCTGGACGTCCAGCTGTTCGTCGACAAGATCGTCGACGGCCGGGTCGCCGTCCTCCAGGTCGTACCCTCCTACCTGGACGTCGTGGTGTCCTGTCTGAAGCAGCACCCCCGCGAGCTGCCGGACCTGCGGTGCGTGTCGGTCACCGGCGAGGCCCTGAAGAAGGAGCTCGCGCAGCGCTGGTTCGCCGCCCAGCCCGGGATCAAGCTGGTCAACGCCTACGGGCTGACCGAGACCTCGGACGACACCAACCACGAGGTCATGGACCGCGTGCCCGACGGGGACCGGATCCTGCTGGGTCCCGCGGTCAACAACGTGCACGTGTATGTCGTCGACGAGCACCTGACCCCGGTGCCGCTCGGCGCCCCCGGTCTGATCGTCTTCTCCGGCGTCTGCGTCGGTCGCGGATACGTCAACGACCCCGAGCGCACCCGGCAGGCCTACCTGACCGATCCGCACCGTAAGGGTGCCCGGCTCTACCGGGGCGGCGACTACGGCCGCTGGCAGCCCGGCGGCAAGCTGGAGTTCCTCGGCCGCCGGGACAACCAGGTGAAGATTCGTGGCTTCCGGATCGAGATCGGCGAGATCGAGAACACCCTGCTGCGGGTCCCCGGTGTTCGCGACGGTGCGGTGGTGGTCACCGAGCGGGCCGACCGGAGCAAGCACCTGGTGGCGTTCTACTCCGGTCGGCGGCAACTCGAGGTCGGCGTCCTGCTGGACCGGCTCGGTGAGTCGCTGCCCGAGTACATGGTGCCGTCGGCCTTCCACTGGCGCGAAAGTCTGCCGCTGACGGCCAACAGCAAGATCGACAGGAAGACTCTGCGGGCGCTCGCCGGAGAACTCGGCGCCGTCCAGGACGAGTACCGCGCGCCCACCACGCCGACCGAACAGCAACTGGCGGCCGCATGGGCGAAGGTGCTCGGCATCCCGGAGAACCAGATCGGACGGCGGGACCACTTCTTCGACCGGGGCGGCACGTCGCTGTCGGCGGTGAAGCTGGCGATCACCCTGGACCGTGCGGTGTCCCTCAAGGACGTCACCCGTCACCCGGTCCTTGCCGATCTGGCCGGGCTGGTCGACGGCAGGTCCGAGCGGCGCTCCGGGCTGCTTCAGTCACTGTCGGAATCGGACGGTACGCAGCCCGCTGCCCTGGTGTGCTTCCCTTACGCAGGCGGCAACGCGGTGAACTTCCAGCCGATGGCCAGGGCACTGTCGGCCGGCGGCCCGGCGGTCCACGCCGTCGAGCTGCCCGGTCACGACGTGGCTGCCGAGAGCGAGCCGTTCGCGCCGATGGCACAGGTGGTCGAGCAGGTCGTCGTCGAGATCATCCGGCATGGCCTGACCAAGGTCCTGCTGTGGGGCCATTCCTCGGGCACCGCGTTGGCCGTGGAGACAGCCAGAAAGCTGCAGGAGCGCGGGGTGGACGTCCAGCGGGTGTTCCTCGGCGCGCAGCTGCTCGGCAGCGCCGCCGACCGGCGCGCCACCATCACAGAGCTGACCGGGCGAAGCGACGCCGAGATCGCCGCGAGGCTGACCGCGGACGGCGGGTACACCGAGCTCGGCGAGCTGGATGCGCGGCACGCCGAGCACATCGGTGCCGCCTACCGGCACGACTGCGTGTCCGCACACCACTATTTCGCCGACGCCCTGGACAGCCCACCGGCGCTCAAGCTGTCCGCGCCGGTCACCGTGGTCGTTGCCGCCGACGACCCGAGCACAGCGGAGTACCCGCGCCGGTACCGCGACTGGCAGCTCCTGGCCGAGCAGGTCGACCTGCACGAGCTCGCCGACGGAGGCCACTACTTCCTGCGCACCCGACCGACCGAGGCGGCGGAGGCCGTGCTGCGCGCCGCCGATCTGTTCGCTTCTTCCTGAGTGGCAACTGAAAGGACATCGAGATGTCGTCCCTATCCACGGCGTCGCTGGTCGACGTGGAACGTGAACCCGGCAAACTTCCGCTGCTGCGGGCCGAGGCCACCGGTGACGCGCTGAGCTGGGCGGCCGAGCACCGGGACGCGCTGCGCGCTTTCGTCGCCGAGCACGGTTCGGTCCTGGTCCGCGGCCTCGGGCTGCGCGACGCGGCCGGAACCGGCGCCGTCTTCTCGAGGCTGGCCACCGGCCTGATGACCGAGAAGGAGGTCTTCGCACCCCGACGGACCTACTCCGACGGCGTGTACTCCTCATCGAAGTGGCCGCCGAACCAGCCGATGTGCATGCACCACGAACTGAGCTACACGCTTGAGTTCCCCGGCATGATGATGTTCGCCTGTCTCAGCGCGCCCACCGACGGCGGGGCGACCGCGGTGGCCGACTCACCAACCGTGCTCGACGCGCTGCCCGCAGAGTTGACCGAGCGGTTCGAGCGGGAGGGCTGGCTGCTCACCCGCAGTTACAACGACGAGATCGGGGCGACCGTCGCCGAGGCGTTCGGCACCGATGACCGTGCCGCCGTCGAGAGCTACTGCCGCGCCAACGCGATCACGTTCGAGTGGCAGCCCGACGGTGGACTGCGCACCAGACAACGCCGCAGCGCCGTGGTGCGTCACCCGGTCACCGGCCGGCGCTGCTGGTTCAACCAGATCGCGTTCCTCAACGAGTGGACGATGGCCCCCGAGGTGCGCGAGTACCTGATGGACCTCTACGGCGCCGACGGCCTGCCGTTCAACACCCGCTTCGGCAGTGGCGACCCGATCGCCGAGGACGTCGTGCAGCTGCTGAACAGCGTCTACGAGGCCAACACCGCACGCGAGCCGTGGCAGGCCGGCGACCTGATGCTCGTCGACAACATCCGCACCGCGCACAGCAGGGAGCCCTTCGAGGGACCGCGCGAAGTGCTCGTCGCCATGGCCGACCCGGTGCATCTGGGCGACTGCTCGCCGACCGTCGAGGTGACCGCAGGATGACCGCCGTCGCCTCCACCGCAACGGAGTCCGCACTGTCCGCGCCGGTCACCGTGCCACCGTTCGCGGTGATCTCCGGTGCCCAGGTCCAGCGCGCGCTGCACGGACGCGAGAAACGAATCGTGGAGTTGGTCGAGGCCACCTACCGGGTGCACGGCGCCGGTGATTCGGTGAACCCGCCGTCGTACTTCCTGCGATTCCCCGACCGCCCGTCCTCCCGGATCATCGCGCTGCCCGCCTCGATCGGCGGGGAGGTGCGGGTGGACGGCCTGAAGTGGATCTCCAGCTTCCCGGAGAACGTGGCGGCGGGCATCCCGAGGGCCTCGGCCGTGCTGATCCTCAACGACCCTGACACCGGCTACCCGTTCGCCTGTCTGGAAAGCTCGATCATCAGCGCCACCAGGACGGCGGCGTCGGCGGCGTCGGCTGCCGACTGGCTCAGCCGCGACCGGCTCCGCCCGACACGTGTCGGGTTCTTCGGGGTGGGCTTGATCGCCCGCTACATCCACACCTTCCTGGCCGGCACCGGCTGGTCGTTCGACGAGATCGGCGTGCACGACCTGTCCGCCGACAGTGCGGCAGGCTTCCGGTGCTACCTGGAACAGTCGGGCACCACCGGCCGGGTCACCGTGCACGACAGCGCCGAGCAGCTGATCCGACACAGCGACCTGGTGGTCTTCGCAACCGTCGCCGGCCAGCCGCATGTCAGCGACCTGTCATGGTTCGCACACAATCCACTGGTGCTGCACGTGTCGCTGCGCGACCTCGCGCCGGAGATCCTGCTCGCCTCGACCAACATCGTCGATGACGTCGAGCACTGCCTGAAGGCCGACACCTCGCCGCATCTGGCCGAACAGCTCACGGGCAACCGGGACTTCCTGCACGGCACACTGGACGACGTGATGGCCGCGCGCGTGACGGTGCCGACGGACCGGCCGGTGGTGTTCTCGCCCTTCGGCCTCGGGGTGCTCGACCTCGCGGTGGGCAAGGACGTCTACGACGAAGTGGTCCGCAGCGGCGAGTTGCACGTCGTCGACGACTTCTTTCACGAACTGAGCCGGTACGGATGAGCCGGCCCGGAACCCAGGAGGCTTGTGCAGGGCCAGTTCCAGGAGAGATCCCCGGTCAAGTCGCAGCAAGTCAGGACGTACGGAACAGCGGCTGCTGACGCAGGGCCGTCCGGCTCGGTCGGACCCGGGCTCCCGACCGCAAAAAGCGAGAAGCCCGCCCACGGTGGATGGACGTTCCGAAACTGCTCTGCGCCAGATGGAGGAGACCACGGTGCCCGTCATATCCGTTCCCTACGCCTTCAACGAAGAGGAGCTCTATGTCGACCTTCGGTCGACCTTCGGGCACTCGCTCTACCTGAAGTGTGAGGGCTTCAACTTCGCCGGCTCGATCAAGTTGAAGGCCGCCACCGAGATGGTGGAGAACGCTGAGCGAGATGGAGTCCTGACGCCGAAATCGATCCTGGTCGAGTCCTCGTCCGGAAACCTCGGCGTGGCACTGAGCATGATCGCGGCGAGCAAGGGCTACCGGTTCCTGTGCGTGACGGACGCCCGCGGCAACCTCTCGACCAGGTTGATGATGGAGGCGCTGGGCAGCCAGGTGCACGTGATCGCCGACCAGGAGGCCAACGGCGGCTTTCTCGGCGCGCGGATCGAGTACATCCGCGCACTGTGCGCCTCCGACGACCGGTACGTGTGGCTCAGCCAGTACACCAATCCGAGCAACTGGAAGGCGCACTACCGCACGACGGCGCCGGAGATCGCCCGCCAGTTCCCCCGGCTGGACGTGCTGTTCGTCGGGGCCGGCACCACCGGAACCCTGATGGGCTGCGCGCGCTACTTCCGGGAATGGCACCGGCCGGTGCGGATCATCGCGGTGGACAGCGTCGGCAGTGTGTCCTTCGGCGGTTCGCCGGGCCGCAGGATGATTCCCGGCCTGGGGATGAGTATGCGACCGCCGCTGCTCGACGAGTCCTATGTGGACGAGGTGATACGTGTCGAGGAGGCGGACACCATCCGTACCTGTCATCGTCTGGCCAGGCGCGGATTCCTGTTCGGCGGCTCCACCGGCACGGTGGTCAGCGGCGCGACGGACTGGTTGGCCCGGCATGACGCGCGCGAAGTCACCGCGGTGGCGATCGGCCCGGACCTCGGGGAGCGCTATCTCGACACCATTTACCACACCAACTGGCTGCAGGACATTTACGGCGAGGACGTGCTCGACTCCCGCGAGGTGCACGCCGGTTCCTGGGCGGACTCCACCGCGCCGACGGCACGGTGGCGCCGGCGGCTGGACCTGCAGACCGGCGACCGCAACGGCGACCAGCACCATCAGCTGCAGGATCGTAAAACCTGAGCCGCATACGCCCGGCGCACCTGGGTGGACGACACCGTCGTCAGCGGGGCAGCCCGCCGGCCGACGCCGATCTCGCCGCCGTGGCGGCGGGCTGCCTGGCCACAACCCCGTCACGGCGCGGGCAGTGTCGCGATGCGCGTCGGCTGACAGACCCCAGCCCTCGTGATCACCGTGCGGCGCCGCTGTTGCGCCACCCGGACACGCTCACCGACAGCACCGCGACGTCCGCGACCGACGGGAACAGCAGCTCCTTCAGTCGGATCACGATCTCGTCCACGGCCCCGGACGAAACATGATGGGGCAGCTTCCCGGCCCGACCTGTCGGTGCGCCGGCCGGGCCGTACGGTGTCAGTCGGGGAGTGCCAGGCGGAAGGTGGTGTGCCCGGGGCTGCTGGTGACGGTGGCGGTTCCGCCGTGGGCGGTGATGACGGCGTGAACGATGGCAAGGCCCAGACCGGTGCTCCCAGTGCTGCGGGAGCGGGCATGGTCGGCGCGGACGAAACGGCCGAAGACCTCCGGCTGGAGTTCTTCAGGGATGCCTGGACCGTCGTCACTCACGCTCACGGAGACGCCAGTCGGTTCGGCGGCGAGGGTGACGGTCACTTCGGTACCGGGCGGGGTGTGGGTGCGGGCATTGGCAAGGACGTTGCCGATGGCCTGCTGGAGCCGGTGGGCGTCTCCGGTGACGGTGATGGGCTCTTCGGGGAGTTCGAGGAGCCAGCGGTGGTCAGGTCCCGCGGCGCGTGCGTCGTCCGTCGCGTTCAGGATCAGCAGGGTCAGATCGACCGTCTCGTGTTCGAGGGGGCGTCCAGCGTCCAGGCGGGCGAGGAGGAGCAGGTCGTCCACGAGGCAGCTCATACGCTGCGATTCGCTGCCGATACGCTCCAGGGCGTGGCGGATCTCGCCGGGGACGGGGCCGTGATGGCGCAGCGCGAGTTCGGCGTGGCCGCGGATGTTGGCGACGGGGGTGCGCAGTTCGTGGCTGGCGTCGGCGGCGAAGTGCCGGAGCCGCTCCTCGCTGGCCTGACGCCGTAGGAGGGCGTCCTCGACGCGGCCGAGCATGTGGTTGAGGGCGGTGCCGACCTGGCCGACCTCGGTGCGCGGGTCGGTGTCGGGAAGTGGTTCCGGCATGGCGACCTCGCCGCTGGCGAGCGGCAACCCGGCGACCTCCGCTGCCCGGGCGGTCACCCGCTGGAGCGGGCGCAGCGAGATCCGTACCCACAAGGCCCCGGCGGTGCCGGTGACCACGAGGGCGGCGCCGAACAGCACCGCTTCGACCGCTTCGAGACGGTGAACGGTCTCTTCCACCGGGTGCAGGGGCAGGCCGGTGATCAGGATGTCCTGATCGTCGCCGTCAACGGCCGTGATGCGATAGCCCCCCAGTGTGGAGAGGCGGATGCTGTGTCCGCTTCCGTCGACGGGGATCCCCGCCAGGGCGCGGCGATCCGCGGGGGTGAGGTGGAGGGGGCGGTCGGTGGCGTCGTCGACGACGGCGGCCTGGGTGACGGTGCCGTTCAGGAGGCGGGCGCCGAAGGTCGATTCGGCCTGACCGCGCGTGTCGGGACGGTTGTCCGCGTCGGGACTGGCCTCGTGTTCCAGGCTGGCGGCGAACCTGCCGGCGGAGGCGGAGAGCTGTTCGTCGAGGCGCCCCATCAGGAAGCCTCGCAGGGCGAGGGCGGTGGTCATGCCGACGGCGAGGCAGGCGAGGGCGAGCAGGGTGACAAGTCCGGCGGTGAGCTGGCCGCGCAGGGTACGGGGCGGCAGACGCCTCATGGGGAGTCCGGCTTGAGGACGTAGCCGACACCGCGCACCGTGTGGATCATCGGGGTGCGCCCGGCATCGATCTTCTTGCGGAGGTAGCTGATGTAGAGCTCGACGACATGGGCGCGGCCACCGAAGTCGTAAGCCCAGACCCGGTCGAGGATCTGGTCCTTGGACAGCACCCGGCGCGGATTACGCATGAGGAACCGCAGGAGTTCGAACTCGGTCCGCGACAGATTGACCATGGCCCCGCCGCGTCTGACTTCCCTGGCCTCTTCGTCCATGGTCAGGTCTCCTACCGTCAGTCGTTGCACGCCCGGCTCCGCGGTCATCCCGGCCCGCCGGAGGAGCCCCCGCAGCCGGGCCAGGACTTCTTCCAGGCTGTATGGCTTGGTGACATAGTCGTCGCCGCCTGCGGTGATACCGGCGATGCGGTCCTCGACCGCGTCGCGGGCGGTCAGGAACAGCACGCACACGCTGGGTGCCTCGCGCCGAAGGGCCCGCAAGATCTGCAGGCCGTCGAAGTCGGGCAGCATCCAGTCCAGGACCACGGCATCGGGGTGGAAATCACGGGCTGTCACGATCGCGGTCGCGCCGTCGGCGGCGGTGCGGACCTGCCAGCCCTCCCCGGTCATGACCCCGGCCAGCACATCTGTGACGTCGGGTTCGTCATCGACGACGAGGACCCGCACCGGTCCTCCGTCGGGGCGGTGCAGAAGCGAGGTCATGCGCGGCTCGTCCATGGTCCCCTCAGGATCCCCCGGCGCAGGCCACGGCAGGGCCGGCCGTGCCTCTGAATTTCCTCTGAATCGCCGCTGAGGGCGGCCGACAGGGCTGTTTCAGAAGGTACCCAGAAGTTGGGCTGTGAGGCTGGCCGCCCATCACCGGAGCGTGTCTCATCCGGAGGAGCGCCATGACCGCCACATCCACCACCACGTACGCGAGCCGTGGGATGCGCCACCGGCGCCCGCGCCGCAGCGTCGTGCCGATCCTGGCGCCGCTCGTGATCTGGGCCGGCGCCGCCGGGGTGCTCGCCCTGTGGTGGAGCGACACGACCTCGGTGGTCGGCCCGGCGGGCTGGCTCACCGGCGCGGGACGCATCACCGGGCTCCTGGCCGGCTACGCCTGCGCCGTCCTCCTGGCCCTCATGGCCCGCATGCCGCTTCTGGACCACACCATCGGCACGGACCGGCTCGCCCGCTGGCACGCGCTCGGCGGCCGCTGCACCATCTCCCTGGCGCTCGCCCACACCCTGCTGATCATCTGGGGCTACTCCCTGAGCTCCCACACGCAGCTGGTCAGCCAGACCTCCTCGCTCGTCCTGCACTATCCAGACCTCCTCAAAGGCACGGCCGGCTTCCTGCTGTTCCTGGCCACCGGGGTCCTCTCGGCCCGCGCGGCCCGTCGCAGGCTGAGTTACGAGACCTGGCACTACCTGCACTTCGCCACCTACCTGGCCGTTTTCCTCACCTTCGGGCACCAGCTCTCCAACGGAGCCGACTTCGTCGGCAACCGAGCCGCCCAGGCGGCCTGGTACGCGCTGTTCCTCGGCGTCGCGGCGCTGGTCGCCTGGTACCGGTTCGCCGTCCCCGTGCGACGTGGACTGCGCCACCGCCTGCATGTCACCGCGGTCCACCCCGAGGCGCCGGGCGTGGTCTCCGTCCACCTCGCCGGCGAGCACCTGGACGAACTGGGAGGTGAGCCGGGGCAGTTCCTGCGCTGGCGTTTCATGTCCCGCGGGCTGTGGTGGACCGCCAATCCCTACTCACTCTCCGCCCCCGCACACCCCCGCCACCTGCGCATCACGGTCAAGACCGCAGGTGACCACAGTGCCGCGCTCGCCCACCTCGCGACCGGCACCCGGGTGTGGGCCGAGGGCCCGTACGGAAGCTTCACCGCGAACCGGCGCACCGTCCCCAAGGTCCTGCTCCTGGCCGGCGGCGTCGGCATCACTCCCTTGCGCACACTCTTCGAGACCCTGCCAGGGCAGGTAACCCTCGTCTACCGGGCCCGCCACGCCGACGATCTCGCCCTGCGCGGTGAACTCGACGCGATAGCCGCCGGCCGCCGGGCCACCGTGCGCTACATCGTCGACGAACCGGACGGACACTCCGTACCCCTCACCGCCGACGGCCTGAGCGCTCTGGTGCCGGATCTGGCCGCGCACGACGTCTACGTATGCGGGCCACCCGGCATGGCTCAGGCCGCGATCCATGCCCTGCGCCATGCCGGCGTCCCGGCGCGGCGTATCCACCACGAGTCGTTCGCGTTCTGAGGAGAATCACCGTGCGCCGAGCCGTACTCGCCACCACCGGGATCAGCGCCCTCGTCGTCGCGCTGCTCGCCCTCAAACCCCACCAGCTCCCCGCCCTCCCCGGGCCGGCCCCCCGTTCCCCCGCGGCCTCCTCGTCCCCGCACACCCCCGCGAGCGCCGCTCCGGGTGCGTCCACCGGGACAGGCACGTTCACGGGCGATCCCATCGACACCCAGTACGGGACGGTGCAGGTCGCCGCCACCCTCTCCAAGGGAAAGATCACCTCGGTCAAGGTCCTCCAGGCACCGGACCAGAACGGCCGCGACCAGCAGATCGCCGCCTACGCGCTACCCCGCCTCACCCAGGAGGCCATCGGTGCGCAGAGCGCGCACATCGACGCCGTCTCCGGCGCCAGCTACACCAGCCAGGGCTACATCCAGTCCCTGCAGAGTGCACTGGACCAGGCCCATGCCTGACACCGCGCACGGGCTGCGCCACGTCGAGCACGTCATGGGTACCGTCTTCTCCTTCGACATCCGCGACAAGCCGACCACCGCCATCCACCGCGCCCTCGCCGAGGCCGTGCAACACCTCCACCGGGTCGATACCGTGTTCTCCACCTACCGGGCCGACAGCCTCATCAGCCGCCTCGGCCGCGGCGAGATCCACCTGGACGACTGCCCTCCCGAAGTCCACGAAGTCCTGTCCCTCTGTGCACAGGCCACCCACGTCACCGACGGCTGGTTCAGCGTCGTCCCCGCCGGAACCCTCGACCCCTCAGGGCTCGTCAAGGGCTGGGCCGTCGAAGCCGCATCCCAACTCCTCTACGACGCAGGCGCGCACCACACGTGCGTCAACGGCGGCGGCGACCTCCAGCTCCGCGGCCAGGCGAGCCCCGGCACCCCCTGGCGCATCGGCATCGCCCACCCTCTGCTCCCCGGCGAACTCGCCACCGTCGTCACCGCCGACCACGACCTGGCTGTGGCCACCTCCGGTACGGCCGAGCGCGGCGCCCACATCCTCAACCCGCACCACGGCACACCCGCCACTGCACTCGCCTCACTCACACTCATCGGCCGCCGCCTCACGGTGACCGACACCTATGCCACCGCAGCCTTCGCCAGAGGCGACGGCGCACAGGACTGGCTGGAATCACTGGACGGCTACGAAGCTCTCGCCGTGCTGCCCGACGGCCAGGAATGGCGCACACCAGGATTCCGTCGATATGGATCATGAGACACGACACGGACTCATTCCCGACCGCAGGGAACGGTGCGCGCCCCGTCACGCACCTAAGGCGCCGCACGAGCCCAACTCGTCAGCCGAACCGGCGATCCTCCAGACTTTCGATCCCCCCAGCCCTCGTGGACGGACCCCGTACGACCGAGCCGTGCCTGCCTCCGAACACCCCGGTGCTCGCACGGACACCCGACCCGCCCACCCCGCCCGGGAAATCACACACCAGCACTTCCGGGCCGGTGAACAGGTCGTCGTCCTCAAGGCGCGGCTGTCCCGAACATCTCCCCGTAGCGCCCGCCCGCACACCACCCACCCGAACTATGGTGTCCCGCCACATACGCCTCTGACCTGCCCCTTCCTACGGTGTGGCGACACGGAATCGTCCCCGCAACCGTCCGGAAGTGGTACCCATGGCCGCCTCGGCATCCGCTCCACCGACCACCCGCTCGCTCAAGCGCATCGTCGCCGCAAGCCTCATCGGGACCACCATCGAGTGGTACGACTTCTTTCTCTACGGGTCAGCAGCCGCTCTCGTCTTCCCCAAGTTGTTCTTCCCCGAGTCCGACCCGCTCGTCGGAACGCTCCTCTCCTTCCTCACCTACGCGGTCGGCTTCGCAGCCCGGCCGCTCGGCGCCCTGGTGTTCGGACACTACGGCGACCGGCTCGGCCGCAAGAAGCTGCTGGTGCTGAGTCTGCTGCTGATGGGTGGGGCGACCTTCGCCATCGGGCTGCTGCCGACGCACGCCACCGTCGGTGCCGCCGCTCCGGTACTGCTCACGGTCCTGCGACTGGTGCAGGGTTTCGCCCTCGGTGGTGAGTGGGGTGGGGCTGTGCTCCTCGTATCGGAGCACGGGGATGCGAAGCGGCGTGGATTCTGGGCCTCCTGGCCGCAGACCGGGGCGCCGGCCGGGCAGCTGCTCGCGACCGGGGTGCTCTCCGCGCTCACCGCGCTGCTGTCGGATTCCGCCTTCGGGGCCTGGGGCTGGCGCATCCCGTTCCTGCTCTCCGGTGTGCTCGTGATCGTCGGCTTGTGGATTCGTCTCTCTGTCGATGAATCACCGGTGTTCAAGGCTGCGCTGGCGCAGGCCGAGGCGCGCAAGGGGGCCGCCGAGGCGGCCGAGAAGATGCCGCTCGTCGCCGTGCTGCGGCACCACTGGCGGGATGTGCTCATCGCCATGGGGGCCCGGATGGCGGAGAACATCAGCTACTACGTGATCACGGCGTTCATCCTCGTGTACGCGACGACTGCCGCTGAGCTGAGCAAGCAGACGGCGCTGAACGCCGTGCTCATCGCCTCCGCCATCCACTTCGCGGTCATCCCGGGGTGGGGCGCGCTGTCGGACCGGTTCGGCCGCAAGCCCATCTATCTGATCGGGGCGGTCGGTGTGGGGCTGTGGATGTTCCCGTTCTTCGCGCTGATCGACAGCCGCAGCTTCGGGAGCCTGCTGCTCGCCGTCACGGTCGGACTCATCTTCCACGGGGCGATGTACGCGCCTCAGGCGGCCTTCTTCTCGGAGATGTTCGCGACCCGGATGCGGTACTCGGGTGCGTCGATCGGTGCTCAGTTCTCGTCGGTCGCAGCCGGCGCCCCGGCACCGCTCATCGCCACCGCGCTGCTCGAGAACTACCACAGCTCGACGCTGATCTCGCTCTATGTGATCGCCGCGGCGCTCATCACCGTGCTGGCGGTCGTCTGCGCGAAGGAGACCCGGCACCGCGACCTCGAGAACATCGAGGCGGCACCGGAGCCGGACGCGGCCGCGGCTGTGGCCGCCGACGCCCGTACCGCATGAGCATCTGAGCATCTGGCTGTGGGCCATGGAATCGCCGGACGGGCTGAGTGGTCGAGCCCGTCCGGCGTCTGCATGAGCGGCTGCCGCTACTGCGTCACAGCTGCCCCGCGGGCTCGAACCAGGTGGGTTCGTCCGTGAGCGACTGCTTGATCCGCAGGAGCCCGAACTCGTTCAACGGCGGCAGGGCGTCGACCGGGAACCAGCCCACCTCCAGCGATTCGTCGTCATTGACGCGCGCCTCGCCCCCGGTCGCCCGGCAGCGGAAGGTGACGTCCAGGAACTGACACCGGTCGCCGTTCGCGTACTGCACGGGATCGAGCATCTGCGTGAGCACCACCCGCTCCGCCACGCAGTGCACGGCGGTCTCCTCGTACACCTCGCGGACCGCAGATACGGCCGGCTGCTCCCCCGGCTCGCAGATGCCGCCGATGACCGCCCATTTGCCGGTGTCGGCGCGTCTCCCGAGCAGCACCCGGCCCTCGTCGTCGAAGACCACGGCAGTGACGCCCGGCAGCAGGAGCAGCTGTGTACCGGCGGTGACACGGAGTTCGCGGATGAAGTCAGGAGTGGCCATGGGGACGACCATACGTGGCCCGCCCGGTGCGGCTCACCGCCCCCGGCGGACCCGTACCGACCGGACAGCCACCCAACCCAGTCCCCCCACGGCGATCAGCGCGAGCAGCGCTTCGGGGAGCGTGCCCAGCCGCGTCGCGGGGGTGAGGGACGAGCGCAGCGGCACCTTGTCCACCAGCGCGTCCGGGGTGAACATCTTCGTCTGCTGGACGATCGTCCCGTCCGGGCGGATGACCGCGCTGACCCCGCTGGTCACAGGGACGACGACGGACCGGCTGTGCTCGACGGCCCGCACTCGGCTCATGGCCAGCTGCTGGTAGGTCATCTCGCTTCGGCCGAAGGTGGCGTTGTTGCTGGGGACGGCGATCAGCTGACTGCCGTGTTCGACGGTGTCCCGTACGGCATCGTCGAAGGCGGCTTCGTAGCAGGTGACGAGCCCCACCTGGGTGCCCGCCAGATCGAAGACGCCGACCTTCTTGCCAGGTCCGAAGTCGCGCTGCACCCGGTCGACGTCCGAGCTGAAGAGGCGTGCGACGGACCGCATCGGCATGTACTCGCCGAAGGGCTGGATGTGGCGCTTGTCGTACGTGGCGACGGGGCCGCCGTTCGGGTCCCACTGGATGAGGGTGTTGCGCAGTTTGCCGGTGTTGGGCTCGACGACCGCGCCGACCACGGTGGGGGCGTTGATCGCCCTCACGGCCTCGTCGATGACGATCCGCGCGTCCGCGTTGCGGTAGGGGTCGAGGTCGGAGGAGTTCTCCGGCCACAGGACGAAGTCGGGCTGCGGCACCTTGCCCGCCTTCACCTCGCGGGCGAGCTGTTCGGTACGGCGTGCGTGGTTGTCGAGGACGGCGCGGCGCTGGGAGTTGAAGTCGAGTCCGAGGCGGGGCACATTGCCCTGGATCGCTGCGACGGTCGCGGTGCCGTCCTCCGCCGAGTCGTCGACGAGCGGCAGCGCGGCCAGCGCCCCGGCAAGGGGTACGAGGACGGTCACGGCCGCGGCGGCGACCGCGGCCCGGGGGACCTGACCGGTGCTTCGGTACGTACGGAAAGAACGCACTGCTTCGAAGAGGCCGAAGCCGCACAGCACCACCGCGAACGAGAGCAGCGGTGTGCCACCGACGGCCGCGAGCGGCAGGAACACACTGTCCGCCTGCCCGAACGCGATCTTGCCCCAGGGGAATCCGCCGAAGGGCACCCTGGCCCGGACCGCCTCGTCCAGCGTCCAGACGGCGGCGGCCCAGACCGGCCACCAGGCGAGCCGGGACACGGCGGCGATCCCGATGCATCCCACCGCGACGAACAGCGCTTCGGCGACGGCGAGCGCCAGCCATGGGACCGGGCCGACCTCCTCACCCGTCCAGTGCAGCAGCGGCAGCATGAAGCCGAGGCCGGCCAGCAGGCCGAGACCGAAACCGGCGCGCAGCCGACGGCCGTGCAGGGTCCAGCCGAGCAGTGCGAAGCCGGGCAGAACCAGCCACCACAGGGGCCGGGGCGGGAAGCTCAAATACAGCATCACCCCCGAGAGCACGGCCGCGGCAGGCCGTACGAGCCCCGGCAGAAGCCGTCTGCCCTCGGCCGGAGAGGTGGACTGCGGGTCGTCGACTGGGGTGATGGTGGCGCTCACCAGGCGGAGTCTACGGTGGTCGGCTGTGTGCGGGGCAGTCCCGTGCCGTTGCCGGAATCCTCCCTGCTGGATCGTTCCTGCGCTTTTCCTCCACAAAGTCGCACCACTGCCGTTACCGTGTGCGCCAGTCCCCCGCCGACCGGCCGCATCCGGCCGTCGCGGACGGGACGGTCACAGTTCGGGGGTCGGACGGATGACTGCACCGGCAGGCGGGTACGCGGCTCGGGAACGTGGCAACGCGTCCGACGGAGCCGGAGCGGTGATTCTCGCCGCCTGCGCGATCTGGTCCTTGGTCAGCGCGGCCGGGCGGGAGACCAGGCCGGAGGGCGTGCTGCTGGCACTGCTGGCCGTCGCCGCCGGCTTCGCCTGCGGTCGGATCTGCGGCACGCTGCTGCCGGTGGTCACCGCCACGGCCGCCGCCGTCGCCGCCCTCGTCATGGCCCTCCTCTCCCGCAGCAGTGGCATGCCGGGTGCCACCGCCGCCGTCGACATCGCGCCCGGTCACACCGGGGCGGCGGCCGCGCTGCTGGTCCTGGCTGCGGGCGCCGCCTGCTGCGCGGCCGCGGCGGCCCGGCGGGCTCCGTTGCGCCTCACACTGCGGCTGCTCGCGTTCGGAACCGCCTGCGCCGCTCTGACCATGCGGTCGGTGGCCGGTTTCGTCGCGGCGTTCGGGGTACTGCTCTGTTCGCTGGCCGCGGCGAGAATGCGCCGCAGGCTGCTCGGGCTCGCCGGGTTCGCACTGGTCACGACACTGGTCGTCGGTGCGTCATGGGCGGTGGCGGAGGAAGCGCTGCCCGACGGCCTGATGACCTCCCTGGAGGGCCAGCTCACCGGGAACCGCGTGCATCTGTGGCAGGACGCGGTGACACTCGCCAAGGAGCATCCGGCGCTGGGCGTCGGACCCGACCGGTTCGCCGAGATGAGCCCGACCGCCCGGCAGACCCTGCGGTCCGACGGGAAGCCGCACTCGGCGCCGCTGCAGCAGGCCGCCGAGCAGGGCGTGGTGGGGGTGACGCTGTTGGGTGCGGCCTTCGGCTGGCTGCTGTACGTGCTCTGGCGCTCCCCCCGCTCCACGGCAGTCGTCCTGACGGCGGGCGCCGCGCTCACCGCGCTGGCGGCCCTGGCGAGTGTCGGAAACGCACTGAGCTTCACACCCGTGACGGCGGGCGCAGGACTGCTCGCGGGGCTGGCATCGGCCCGGCTGCCCATCGGGGACGGCAGCGCCGCTTCGGACACGGCGGGAGCGGCCGACGGGACCCGTACGGAGCGTGACGAGGATGCGGGGCGTTCCGCGCACGGGACGCGGACCACGGCCGAGCACGGCCCGCGGGCGGATCCCACCCCGCGCTGACCGACCGGGACGGCTGAACCACTCGGGTTCCCACCCGCTCAGGCACCGGCCGCTGCGCCGGCCGCCGGCAGCTGGAGCTGCTCGCGGATGAACCGTACGCCCGCCTCCGCGTTGTCCACCGTGACCGTGAAGGTCCTGCCGTCGCCGAGCCTGAGCACCAGGCCCTCTCCCTTGCGGACCACCACGGCCGTGCCCTGCTCGGGGCGCCAGCGGTAGCCCCAGCCGCCCCATTGGCGGGGGGTGACCCGGGGTACGAAATCCGCGCCCACCACGTGGGTGAGCAGGATCCGACGGCGCGGCAGGCCCATGTGGCCGCAACGCACTTCGAGGGCGTGCCCGTCGACCCGGACGGCCACGTTCACAAAGGCGAGCGTGCCGAACAGCATGAGGAGTCCGGCCGCCACGCAGCCGATCACCGACATCAGCAGCGGGATGACGCCGGAGGTCCAGTTGGAGCTCACGGCGAGCTGAATACCCAGGGCCGTGCAGGCCGCACCGGCGGCGGCGAGCACCCACTGGGCCTTGTTGGTGGCCCGGCCGGTCCAGACGGCAGGAGGTGTCTCGGCTCCGGCATGCGTCGGTTTTCGGGGGTGGTCCCTCATGCCAGCAGCGTACTCAGAATCCGGGCAGCCGCGACGGGTCCGACGGCCCTCACCTGGCCGCCGCAGGCTCAGCGGGCAGGGCTGACTGCCCCCAGCAGCAGGCCCTCGGCGTAGGCCAGGGCGGCGTCCGGCAGCTCGGCGGCGCGGCCGCTGAGGAGCACGGTGAGCGAGGTGGCCGGTTCGGCCGAAGGAGCGGGTGCGGCGCCGATCCGGCGCAGCGCCTGGGCGGCGACGGCCCCGGCGGAGCCGTGCAGCGTGACGGGCGGCAGACCGGGCTGCTGTACGGCGGCCCGGATCCGCTCGGCGACCAGTTCGTAGTGGGTGCAGCCCAGAACGACGGCCCTTACGTCCGGTGGAGTGAGAGCGGCCGCCGCGGCGACGGCCCGGTCGATCGCGGCTTCGTCCGCGTTCTGCACGGCGTCGGCGAGACCGGGGCACGGAACTTCGGTGACGGCGACCGAGCGGGCGAAGTCACCGATGAGTCCGCGCTGGTACGGGCTGCCCGTGGTGGCGGGGGTGGCCCAGATCGCGACCGGGCCGCCGCCGGCCGCGGCCGGCTTGATCGCGGGGACGGTGCCGACGACCGGCAGCGTGGGTTCCAGCTCGGCGCGGAGCGTCGGCAGGGCGTGTACGGAGGCTGTGTTGCAGGCGACGATCAGTGCGTCGGGCCGGTGGGCGGCGGCCGCGCGGGCCACGGCGAGCGCGCGTGCGGTCACGTCCTGCGGCGTACGAGGACCCCACGGCATGCCGTCGGGGTCGGAGGAGAGCACCAGATCGGCGTCGGGCCGCAGCCGGCGTACCGCGGCGGCCGCCGCGAGCAGGCCGATTCCGGAGTCCATGAGCGCGATCTTCACCCGGTCACCATAGTCGACCGCCCTTGCGGTCTCGTCACAGTGGGGCAGACTGCGGCGAATGAGCGCCGTTGCCTGGATCGCCGTGGGTTCGCTGGCCGCATGGGTGTGGCTGCTGCTGGGACAAGGGTTCTTCTGGCGGACCGACCAGCGGCTGCCGCGGCGTACGGCGCCGGACAGCTGGCCGTCGGTCGCGATCGTGGTGCCCGCTCGTGACGAGGCGGACATGCTGCCGGTGAGTCTGCCGTCGCTGCTGGCCCAGGACTATCCGGGGGCCGCGGAGGTCATCCTGGTCGACGACTGCAGCAAGGACGGCACCGGGGATCTTGCCCGTGCACTGTCCGTGCGCTACGGCGGGCTTCCGGTCACGGTGGTGTCGCCCGGGGAGCCCGAGCCGGGGTGGACGGGCAAGCTCTGGGCCGTGCGGCACGGGATCTCCCTGGCGCGGGCCCGGGAGCCGGCGCCGGAGTACCTGCTCCTGACGGATGCGGACATCGCGCATGAGCCGGACAGTCTGCGGGAGCTGGTCGCCGCTGCCCGCTCGGGCGGGTTCGATCTGGTCTCGCAGATGGCACGGCTGAGGGTGGCGAGTGCCGGGGAGCGCCTCGTCGTGCCGGCCTTCGTGTACTTCTTCGCGCAGCTCTATCCGTTCCGGTGGGTGAACCGGGCGACGGCGCGGACCGCCGCCGCGGCGGGCGGGTGCGTGTTGCTGCGGACCGGTGCCGCGGAGCGTGCGCGGGTGCCCGAGTCGATCCGGCAGGCGGTGATCGACGATGTTTCGCTGGCGCGTGCGGTGCAGCGCAGCGGCGGCCGGATCTGGCTGGGGCTCGCGGAGCGGGTGGACAGTGTGCGGCCGTATCCCCGGCTGGCGGATCTCTGGCGGATGGTCTCGCGGAGCGCGTACGCCCAGTTGCGGCACAACCCGCTGCTGCTCGTCGGTACGGTGCTGGGCCTCGCGCTCGTCTATCTCGCGCCGCCGGTCACGCTCGCGGCGGGGCTGCTGGGCGGGGATCCGCCGGCCGCGTGGGCGGGTGGCGTGGCGTGGGCGGTGATGGCCGGGACGTACATGCCGATGCTGGGTTTCTACCGGCAGTCGCTCTGGCTGGCCCCGCTGCTGCCGTTCACCGCCGTGCTCTATCTGCTGATGACGGCCGATTCGGCGTTGCAGCACTACCGGGGCCGTGGCGCGGCCTGGAAGGGGCGTACCTACGCCCGTCCCGAGGCCGCGCCGGACCGTTGAGCGGATGGCGGTACCGGTCCGCCGACGGTGGCGGGACCGGACGGGCCGGGGGTCATTTACGGCCGGGTGTCCAGTTCATCCCCCACCCGTAGGCGTAGTCGATGGTGCGCTGCGGGCTCACCCCGCGCTCGGGTACGAGATAACGGGCTTCGCGCCGCACGGTGAGGTCTCCCCCGTTGTTGGTGATGAGTGCGAGCGCGCAGACCGTGGAGGGGACGGTGCATTCGTCGAGCGAGAAGTCGATCGCGGCGCCGTGCTGCGGCTGCAGGGTGACGGTCGCGTGCAGATCGGCGAAACTCCGGGCGCCTTCATAGATGGTGACGAAGATCAGGACACGGCGGAGCCGGTCCTTGTGATCGAGGTTGATGGTCAGGTTCTCGCCGGTGGAGACGGCGCCGGTGCGGTCGTCTCCGTCGAGATGGATATAGGGGGGCTGTCCGAGAGCGCCGAAGGCGTTTCCGAGCGCCTGGACAACTCCCTTCCTGCCGTCGGTCAGTTCGTAGAGGGCGCAGAGATCAAGATCGAGGTCCGCGTGGTTGGCGATGGCTCTGCCGAGTTTGCTGCCCCAGCCCGTGAACTGTTTGCGTACTTGCCAGTTGAGATTGACGCGCATGGCTCCCGAAGTGCCGCCCTGCTTGGCGAGGGAGACCGAGGGCGCTTCCTTGGTGAGCGTCACCTTGGTCAGCCGGACGGGCTGAGCGACCGGCGGGGCGGCAGGGGGTGTCGGAGGTGCGGGTTGTGCCATCGCGGCGGCAGGCGGGGACTGGGGGTGCTGCCCGGGGGGCACCTGCGGCGGGGGCGGCAGGTCGACTCGCGTCGGCAGTTGCGGCTGCTGGGGTTCGTCGACGGAAATACCGAAGTCCGTTGCGAGACCTTCGAGACCGGTGCTGTATCCCTGGCCCACGGCCCGGAATTTCCAGGCCCCCTGGCGCCGGTACAGCTCACCGAGGATGAATGCGGTCTCCACCGTCGCGTCGGCACTGTCGAAGCGCGCGATCTCGGTGCCGTCCGACGCGTCCATGATCCGTACGTGGAGCCCCGTCACCTGCCCGAATGTGCCACCGTCCGTCGAGGCGGCCAGGACGACGCGATCGACGGCGGGCTCCACCCGTTCCAGGTCCACCGCGAGGCTGTCCGTGACGCCGTCGGCCACGCTCCGCTTGCCCTCGTGACGCACCGCACCCGAGGCGTGCACCGGCTGGTTGTAAAAGACGAAGTCCGCGTCGCTGCGGACCTTTCCCGACACGAGAAGGAGCGCCGATCCATCCACGTCCGGTGCGCCCGGCGTGGTACGCCACCCCAATTCGACCCGCACGGCCTGAGCCGCCACCGGAACATTGGTTCCTTTCAGCATGGTCATGCTCGCCCCCATCGCGACTACGGCTGCCGAAGTCTTTCCTGGGCCAACCTAATCCGCCCTCCGTCGCGGAGCCCACAGCCATGACCGACCCTGTCCGGCGATCTGCCGGTAACCCCCCGTGAACTCGCCCTTTACACGATTCCAACGCGCTCGGACGCCCTTTTTTCCCAAGTTCGCTCGCATTGGGGATCCTGGTTCACTCACATCTCGTAAACCAACCCTCTTATCGGGCTCCCCAACCAGCACATCGTGGGCTTAACTTATGTTCCATGACCTCCCCCCGCTCCACCTACGGCAGCGGCTACTACGCCGCACCGTCGTTCCCCGACACCCCGATCTACGACTCCCTGGTCGCGGAGCGGGGCAGCCCTCAGATCGCCCCGATCCGAGTGCCTGCCGCCTATGACAGCGGCAACAGCTACAACAGCTACCTGCCGGCACTCCCGGCGGCTCTGCCGGCTCTTCCCGCGGCACCTTCCCAGCCCAACCCTTCGTACGGCTACCCGCAGCAGCAGGGTTACGCGCCGATGCAGCCGGCTCACCTCCAGCACGCCCCGACGCCGTACATCCCGCAGCAGCCGACCGGGATGCGTGGCGGCTATCAGGCGCCTCAGCCCCAGCAGCAGCGCCCCGCCCCGGGCACCGGGTACGAGTCGATGCGTCCCGCGTCGCCGCGGCCCGCACCCACGCCTTCTCCTTACGAGGACCCGTACAACCGCCCGTACCAGGGCCGGGGGTACTGAGCCGAGGGACGGAGCAAGGCGCACCCGCCCGGAGCGACCCGCCGCACACGGGCCTGTCCTGGGACCGGCAGGATGCACGCATGCGTCCTTCCGCACTGCGTGCTGTGCCCATGCATCCAGTCAGCGCGCCGTCGAGCCATGGGGACTCGACGGCGTCCGCCGCCGGATGCCCTCCGACGCCGCGGACCGGGCCGTCACACCACGTCAGCAGCCGCGCACGGCACCGGCCGGCCGTCTCATCACCACCTGAACGCCACGGACCGGTCGAGGGGGAACTCACCGGGGTCGCCCGCGCGTTGGACGGGGTGAAGTGGCTCTCTCTTCGCTGCTCCAGCGCGCGAACTGTGCCGTATCAGGTTATGACGGATGCGGAAGGGGGTGCAGAACTGTGCGAGCGGTATCGGGAGTCTGGCGTTGGAGGCACAATCCGCTGCGCCGCGCCACCGACCGGCGTGAGGCATGGGTAGCTCTGGTCGCACTGCTGTTGATGGTGCTGGCGGCGCCGGCGCTCGGCTGGTTGTGCGGGGCGCTCACCGACGAGGTCCTGCAGCAGTCGGTACGGTTCCAGCAGACGCAGCGCCATGCCACGACGGCGGTCGTGGTGCGCCGGGCGCCGAGGGCGCGGCACTTGGTCATCGATCCCGAGGTGCCTTCGGAGCGTGCGACACAGACGTCGGTGCTGGCGCGCTGGAAGGCCCCGGACGGCACACCCCTCAGGGGCAAGGTGGTGACCTCCTCCCGGGTCACGGAACCCGGCGCCCGGGTGCGGATCTGGACCGATCCACAGGGTCGCCCGGCGCCGCGCCCCATGGACGCGGCGACGGCTCGCACGCATGCGGCGCTGGCCGGGTTCGGGGTGACGCTGATCTGTGTCGGTCTGGTCGAGGCCGGACGGCGTCTGGTCGTATGGCGCATGGTGCAACGGCGGTACACAGAACTCGACCGGGCATGGGCGGAGGCCGGTCCGGACTGGGGCAGGACGGGCACCGGCAGCTGACGAGCTGCTGATCGCGTCAACTCCCGCCCTCCGCGCGCGCTACGGTGGACCGGCCCGCCCGCCTCTTCGGCGGGCGGACCCGGAATGACCGCTGCCGAGAGACCGGTGGTCAGGGCATCGCACACGCACGAGGTGGGGGCACAGCAGCGCCATGGCACAGGGCACGGTCCAGGTGACGCACACCGGCACATCGCGGTGGCGGCGCCGCACTGGCGAATACGCCTCCCTCACCGCGGCCCTGGAGGCCGCGGCGGACGGTGATGTCCTCACCGTCGCGCCGGGCACCTACCGGGAGAATCTGGTCCTGCACCGCGCGGTGACGCTGCGCGGCCCGGAGGGCTCCGTCGGCTCTGTTCGGATCGCGCCGGTCGACGGCGTACCGCTGACGCTCCGCGCCTCCGCCGTAGTCCAGGATCTGCATGTGGAGGGCCAGGACTCGGCGGCCCCCGCGCTTCTCGTCGAGGACGGCGCTCCGGAACTGACGGATCTGCGGATCGTGACGCGGTCCGCCGCCGGGATCGAGGTGCGCGGTGCGGCCCGCCCCACCGTGCGCCGCTGCACGGTCGACAACCCCGCCGGTGTCGGCATCGCCGTACTCGACGGTGCGGGCGGGGTGTTCGAGGAGTGCGAGATCGTCGCGGCCGGACAGGCCGGGGTCTCGGTGCGCAACGGTGCGCATCCGCGGCTGGAGCGCTGCCGCATCCATCACGCGTCGGGAGCGGGGCTGAGTGTCACCGGTGAGGGCAGCGCTCTGGAGGGGGTCGGCTGCGAGGTGTACGAGATCAAAGGCAGCGGAATACAGGTGACGGCCCGCGCCGCCGCCCATCTCACCGACTGCACGGTGCACCGCACTTCGTCGGACGGGGTCACGCTCGACACGGATGCGGTGCTGACGCTCGCCGACTGCGACATCCATGACATCCCGGAGAACGCGGTGGATCTGCGTTCCCGTTCGGTCCTCACGCTGACCCGGTCCACGGTGCGCCGCTTCGGCCGCAACGGCCTCTCCGTGTGGGACCCGGGCACCCGGGTCGACGCCAACCAGTGCGAGATCCACGACAGTACGGGTGACTACCCGGCGGTCTGGGTGAGCGACGGGGCGACCGTGATACTGGACTCCTGCCGGGTCCACGACGTGCCGGACGCGATCTTCGTCCTCGACCGGGGTTCGCGCGCCGATGTCGTCGACAGCGATCTCACCCAGGTCCGCAACACGGCGGTGTCGGTGAGCGACGGGGCGACCGCGCAGCTCGACGACTGCCGGATCCGGGAGGCGTCGACCGGTGCCTGGTTCCGTGACCACGGCAGCGGCGGCACACTGAACAACTGCACCATCGACGCGGCGCAGACCGGCGTCATCGTCACCAAGGGCGCCGATCCGACGATCGAGCGCTGCACGGTCACCTCGCCCGCCGAGGCCGGTTTCTATGTCTCGGCCGAGGGTCGCGGGACGTTCCACAGTTGCCGGGTCACCGGAAGCGACGGATACGGCTTCCATGTCATGGACGGCTGCCGTACGACGCTGACCCGATGCCGCACGGAGCGATGTGCCCGCGGGGGCTACGAGTTCGCCGAAGGCAGCTCGCACGCCGACGGTCAGGGGGTGGGCCCGGTCGTGGAGGACTGCACCAGCGACGAGAGCGGGCTGCGCACTCCCCCGCCGCCCACGGTACTGACGGCGACCGAGGCGGCCCCCGGGGTGCTCGGTGCGGTACCCACGCAGCGTGCGGTCGTGCCCTCCGTCATCGACGTGCCCGCCGAGCCGGTGCGTACGTCGGGCGCCGTTCTCGGCGAACTGGACGCGCTGGTGGGCCTGGACAGCGTCAAGCGCGAGGTGCGGGCCCTCACGGACATGATCGAGGTGGGCCGTCGCCGTCTGGAGGCCGGGCTCAAAGCCGCTTCGGTGCGGCGCCATCTCGTCTTCACCGGCTCCCCCGGCACCGGCAAGACCACCGTGGCCCGGCTGTACGGTGAGATCCTCGCCTCGCTGGGCGTGCTGGAGCGCGGGCATCTAGTCGAGGTGTCCCGGGTCGATCTGGTCGGCGAGCACATCGGCTCGACCGCCATCCGCACCCAGGAGGCTTTCGACCGGGCGCGCGGTGGCGTGCTGTTCGTCGACGAGGCGTACGCCCTGTCGCCCGAGGACTCGGGCCGGGACTTCGGCCGCGAGGCGATCGACACGCTGGTGAAGCTGATGGAGGACCACCGGGATGCGGTGGTCGTGATCGTCGCCGGCTACACCCACGAGATGGAGCGGTTCCTCACCGTCAACCCCGGTGTGGCGTCCCGTTTCTCACGGACCATCACCTTCAGCGACTACGAGCCCGCCGAACTGTTGCGGATCGTCGAGCAGCAGGCCGAGGAGCACGAGTACAGCCTGGCCGAGGGCACCGGGGACGCACTGCTGAAGTACTTCACCGAGCTGCCCAAGGGCCCCGCGTTCGGCAACGGCCGCACGGCCCGCCAGACCTTCGAGTCGATGGTCGAGCGGCATGCGGGCCGGGTCGCCCAGCTCGCCGAGCCGAGCACGGACGACCTCACCCTGCTCTACCCGGAGGACCTGCCGGAACTCCCCTGAGCCTCGCCGGAGCCCCCGTCGGCCTGGCGGGGCAGGAGCGGGCCGAGCCGGGCGAGGAGCGCGGCCCTCTCCTCGGCGAAGACCGGGTCGGCCTGGTAGTCCGAGTGACCCAGGACCGGTTCGGGCAGCGGATGTTCCGGCGTACGCCCGTAGACCAGCGGGTCCCGCAGGGGCCCTCGGTCCACCTCGGGCTCGGTCCCGCCGTCGAGCCGGACCCGGCCGCCGATCGGGTCGGTGGCCCGCCACAGATTGCGCCAGCAGTGAACGGAACGATGCAGTCCGTGCAGCGGTCCGGGACCGAAGTAGGCCGGGAACCAGCGCCCGTACAGCCGCTCGATCGGCGAACCGTAGGTCAGCAGGGCGACCCGCTTCCGGGCCTCGGCGGGCAGCTGCCAGACCGCGGACGCCGCGAGGACGCTGCCCTGGGAATGACCGGAGATGACGAGCCTGCCGCGGGTGCGGCCGGTCCAGCCGGACATCCGGGACGCCAGGTCGGGGACGGCGCGCTCGGCGTAGCACGGCGGTGCGAAGGGGTGAGCGGCGCGCGGCCAGAACGTACCGACGTCCCAGAGGATGCCGATGGTGCGCCGGGCGGAAGCATCGCGGTAGGCGCGCCGCCCCCAGGTGACGAAGAGTATGAAGCCGAAACCGAACATCCACGATCCGGTCGACTGGGCCGCTTCCGCCACCGACTCGATGAACGGGCCGGCACCGTCCAGAGCCAGTCCCGGCACCTCTCCGCTCGCCCATGCGCCGGCGACGGCCCCCGCGCCGAGCAGCAGGGTGGCGCCGGAGACCAGGCCGAGCAGCCAGGGTGCGGAGTCGGTCAGCCCGGCCATGGCCCGGGTCCTGGCGATCTGCCGGGTGCGGGCGGCGTCCGGCCATTTCTGCCCGTACTCCAGGTCCACCTTCGGTTCCAGGGCGCGGGCTGCGAGCCAGGTGCGTACGCCCAGCACGACGGCGGGGACCAGCAACAGCACCAGGAGCACGGGGATCACGGAGGCCTGCCAGCTCAGCAGCACCGGCGGCCCGTCGATGACGGACGCCCGCCCCATGCCGGGGGTGCCGGAGCCGTCGAGCCAGTCGGCGACGCGCTGGGCGACTCCGCCGGACATGACGCCGCCGAGGGCACAGGCAAGCATCGCGACCGCGGGGCCACCGAGTCCGTACATGACCGTCCGCGGCTCGGGCGTCCGGCGGTACAGGCCGAGCGCCACCACCGTGAGGGCGACCACGAGAGCACCCTGGCCGACGGTGAGGACACGGAACGTGACGTCTCCGGGCAGCGAGCCCGCGGAGACCCAGCCGGGGCGGGACCAGGCGGCGTACACGACGGCGAGGACGAGCAGGGCGAGGGCGGCGCCCGGCAGACAGCTGATGACGGCGCGGTCGAGCCGGTTGTCGATCCGCCGCTCGCTGCGGCCACGACGGCAGACCACCCAGAGCACAACGAGGGTGCCCAGCACGAGCAGTGCCTCGATCAGCCGGCCGAGGAGGCCGGGCACGGGGCCGCTGACGGCTCGGTCGTGCCGGGCGGCGGCGCCCGCGACGGAGGCCGCCACGGTCAGGAACCCGGCGGCGGTGTGCGCGGCCCGCAGCCGGGCGACGAGCCGTCGGCCGTACCAGAAGCCGGGGCGGCCGAGGGCGGGACGGACGACGGGGGCGGGGGTGGCGTCGGTCCCGCCGGAGCGACCGCGGGGAGGGTCGGCAGGAACGTAGTCGGGACCGTCTTCGTCAGGAGCGTTGTCGTCCGGCACGGCGCCGCTGAGCGGGCGCTGCGACTCGTACGCGCTCCAGGTCCGGTTGGACAGGAACCAGAGCAGTCCCACCAGCGCGGTGGGCACCAGGGCCGCGAGCGCGAGCCGGCGGCCCGGCTGCGACCACCAGCCGCCCTGCACCGTCGACAGGAAGCCGATCCAGGACCGCCGGTTCGAGCAGTCGGGTACGCCCGCGCACTGCCAGGCCACCAGATCGAGCGCGACCTCGCAGGCTGCCGCGGTGAACAGCACGGTGAGGCTGAGGGCGACGAGCCGGACGAGCACGCCGTACAGCCGCACCGCTCGGGTGCGGCCCTTGGCGGTGGGCCGCATCCAGTGGGCCAGGTTGACCACCATGAACGGGAGCAGCAGGAGCCAGAGCGCGCGGGAACCGTTGCCGGAGGTGAGGTTGGACCAGCAGTAGGCCTCCTCGATGGGCCGGTCCCGGTAGCGCTCGGGGTGCTGCTCGGCATCGATGTCCCCGGTGCGACGGTAGATGGCCGCCGTCGCGTCACCGGTGACCCGGGCGATGCGCGGATCGTCGAGCATGCCCTGGGGGGTGGCTCCACCGACGCCGTGGACGAGCAGTTCCAGCGCGGTCCCCGTGCTCTGCGGGGCCTGGGTGACAGGGGGCACGTGGGTGACTCGCTCTCTCGCTGTCGCGACGTTCCGGGCGGTGAAGTGATGCGAAGTCACCAGAATCGCGGAACAGCGGCCGCGGTGGCACCTGTCTCACCGAATCTCCCCAGTGCGGCACCGGACGGAGCTGCGTGGCAGGATGACCCCGTCCGACAGACGGCCAGCCTGCTACAGGCGAGAGGGAAGGACCGGCCCCGGCGTTGAGCGAGAATCAGAACCTCCTCGCGGAGCAGCGACGTGCCCTGATCCTCGACGAGGTGCGCAGGCGCGGCGGGGTCAGGGTCAATGAGCTGACCCGCAAGCTCAGCGTCTCCGACATGACCGTCCGCCGGGATCTGGACGCACTTGCCCGTCAGGGTGTCATCGAGAAGGTGCACGGCGGCGCGGTGCCGGTCGTCGAGGCGAGCACGCACGAGCCCGGCTTCGAGGTGAAGTCGACGCTGGAGCTGACCGCCAAGGAGGACATCGCGCGGGTGGCCGCGACCATGGCCGTACCCGGCAGCGCGATCGCGCTCTCCGGTGGTACGACCACGTATGCGCTTGCCCAGCATCTGCTGGACGTACCGGAGTTGACGGTGGTGACGAACTCGGTGCGGGTCGCCGATGTGTTCCACACCGCGCAGCGTTCGGCGGCGACGGGCGGACCGCGGGCCGGGGCCGCCACGGTGGTGCTCACCGGTGGGGTACGGACTCCGTCGGACTCCCTGGTCGGCCCGGTCGCCGATCAGGCGATCGGTTCGCTCCACTTCGATGTGCTGTTCCTCGGGGTGCACGGGATCTCGGTCGAGGCCGGGCTGTCGACGCCGAATCTGGCGGAGGCCGAGACCAACCGGCGGTTCGTGCACTCGGCCCGGCGGGTGGTGGTCGTCGCCGACCACACCAAGTGGGGCACGGTGGGCCTGAGTTCGTTCGCGACACTGGAACAGGTGGACACCCTCGTCACCGATTCCGGTCTGTCGGCGCAGGCCCGCGAGGAGATCGAGGAGCACCTGCCGGGCCTGGTGGTGGCGGGCGAGACCGCCGAGGACGAACCGTCCGGCGGCTGAGGGCCGTCCCGTACTGGGCGGTGCAGAGCCGAGCGACACGTTCCGCTATGCGCGCGCCGTGCCCGTCACGTCCTAGAATCGTGCTGTGGCCGTCTTCCGGATCGAGCGATTCACTCCCCTTCCCGCCGCCGAGTCGTGGCGCCGGGTGACCGACTGGGAACGGCACGCCGCACATCTCCCGCTCACCCGGATCAGCGTCCCGCCGGGGCTTCCCACCGGAATCGGGAGCGTCTTCGTGGCCCGCACGGGCGTGGGCCCGCTGGGGTTCGACGACCCGATGGAAGTGGTGCGCTGGGCCCCACCCGCGGCCGGCCGGGCCGGGCTCTGCCGGCTGGAGAAGCGCGGTTCGGTGGTGCTGGGCCGGGCCTCGATCGACGTGTATCCGGCGGAGTGCGGATCGCATGTGGTGTGGGTGGAGGAGCTTCACATCCGGCTGCTGCCGCAGTGGGGAGACGCCCTGATCTCCGGCGCGGGCCGCCGGATCTTCCGCCGGGTGCTGGACGGTCTCCTGGACGGCCCGGTGCGGCCGTAGCTGCAGCTCGTACCGGTGCGGACATCTGACGGTGCGCCAGATATGGTGTGACTCCTCGCGGACGGGGTGCGTCCGCGGCCGATCGCACGGGAGGTGCGTTCCATGGCACGTCGACTCCGCTCCGTGGACCTCGACTTCGTCCCGGTCGCTCCGCTGCGGCTGGTGTTCGCCGCCGAGGTGTCCGCACCCCCCGAGGTGGTGTACCGGGCGCTCGCCGAGGATGTCGAGGGCTGGCCCTCCTGGTTCACCGCGGTGACGGCTGCCCGCCCGACCGCAGCCGGTGCGGGCCGCGAGATCCGGCTCAAGGGCGGCACCGTGTTCCAGGAGACGGTTCTCGCGAGGGAGCCGGGCGAGCGGTACTCCTATCGGGTCGACGAGACCAACGCACCCGCACTGCAAGCCCTGTTGGAGGAGTGGCGGCTCTCCCCGGCCGCGACCGGGACGGGCACGAGGGTGCAGTGGACCTTCGCCGCCGACGGGCCGGCGCCGTTCCGGTTCACCCTGCGGCTGGGCCGGGCCGGGCTGGCCCGGGCGTTCCGGGACGCGGTGCGCAATCTCGACGAGCGGCTCGCCGCCACCTCCGCCTGAAGGCTCGGATCGCGGGTGGGGGACGGGCTTCAGCGGGGCCAGATGCCAGTGGCCAGGAAGCGCTCGATCGTCGCGGCGTACGGGGCGATGTCGAGGCCCTGTCCGGCGAGCCAGCTGTCGGAGTAGTACTTGTCGAGATAGCGGTCGCCCGGGTCGCAGAGCAGTGTGACGACGCTGCCGGTGCGGCCCTGTTCCAGCATTTCGGCGACGAGCTTGAACGCGCTCCACAGCCCGGTGCCGGTGGAGCCCCCGGCCTTGCGGCCGATGGCCTGCTCCAGGGCGCGTACGGTGGCGACACTGGCCGCGTCCGGCACCTTCATCATCCGGTCGATGGCGCCGGGCACGAAGCTGGGTTCCATCCGGGGCCGGCCGATTCCTTCGATGCGTGAACCGCAGTCGCTCGTGGCGCGGGCGTTGTGGTGGGTCCAGCCGTCGAAGAAGCAGGAGTTCTCCGGGTCGGGCACACAGATCCGGGTGTCGTACTGCATGTAGTGCACATAGCGGGCGATGGTCGCCGAGGTGCCGCCGGTACCGGCAGTGGCGACGATCCAAGTGGGTTCCGGGTAGCGCTCCAGCCTCAGCTGCTGGTAGATCGACTCGGCGATGTTGTTGTTGCCGCGCCAGTCGGTGGCCCGCTCGGCGTAGGTGAACTGGTCCATGTAGTGACCGCCGGTCTCGGCGGCGAGCATGGCCGACTCCTCGTACAGCTTCTGGGCGTCGTCGACGAAGTGGCACTGGCCGCCGTGGAATTCGATCAGTCGGCACTTCTCGGCGCTGGTGGTGCGCGGCATCACTGCGATGAACGGCACTCCGATCAACTTCGCGAAGTACGCCTCCGAGACGGCCGTCGAGCCGCTGGACGCCTCGATCACCGGCTTGCCCGGCCGGATCCAGCCGTTGCAGAGCCCGTAGAGGAAGAGCGAGCGGGCCAGCCGGTGCTTGAGGCTGCCCGTGGGGTGCGTCGACTCGTCCTTGAGGTAGAGGTCGATCCCCCAGGCCTCGGGCAGCGGGAAGCGCAGCAGATGCGTGTCGGCGGAACGGTTGGCGTCGGCCTGGACCTTGCGCACGGCGTCATTCAGCCAGGCCCGGTACTCATGGTCGGTGCGGTCGATGTCGACGGTCGCGACGACCTGGCCGTCAAGCCTGTGCCCATTGGTGTCCATCAGCACGCTCCTGCTCGTCGTCACCGGGCTGCCGGACCCCCGGCCCCCCGGACTCTGCACATCAACGATATGCCCCCTACCTGCACAAACATTGACTTTGGGGGTCCATAGCCCTGCCTTGGCGTCGGCGGCCCGGACGGCTGCCGCCCACCCTGGCGCAATTGCGACATCCGACCCCGATACGGTCTGGTGCACCGGCCGAGCCACATGCAGACTTGCCGTCGGAAGCATGAGGAAGGGGGCGAAGCAGTCATGACGGAAGCGGAGTTCAGCGCGACGGGGGTACGGATCGAACGATGGGCCCGCTCGCTCACGAGGGCCGGGCAGGTGATCGTGAAGGATGGCCGGGTGGTGCTGCTGACCAGCTACGGCCGGGAGATCGACAGCGCCCCGGTAGGGGTGGTCAGCGCGGGCCGCCCTTGGTTCGCCGGTACGGACTCGGCGGTGGCGCGATTCAACGGGACGCGATACCGGCTGACGATGGGACAGCGCGATCACGGGCGGGACCGAACGTGTCCGTCGCACCGGTTCCTCGAGGCACTGCGCACTACGGGCGCCCGACTGGACTGACATCACAGGCCGCCTCGCACAGCCGATATCGCAGGGCCGACGGAGCGGCACTGACGGAACGGGGCCGTCCGGACACCGCAAGTTGCGGAGCCATTACCCCTGAGCGACATTGGATACACGTCACTCATGGTTCACCGGCGGTGACACTGCGATCCAGTCCGCCGGCCCGGGAACGACAGCCGGCTCTCCGCCGACTCCGTTCCGCCGTCTTCTTCCGGACCTATTTCGGGGAGTCGCAGCCGTGATCAGCGAGCCAAGCAGGCACTGCACGGTGGAGCTCCAGGCCCTGCCGTCGCGGATCGGCCAGGTCCGCAGAATCATCTCGGCGCAACTGCGCTACTGGCATCTGGACCCTCTGATCGACCAGGCAGCGCTGGGCGTCACCGAACTGCTGACCAATGTCCACCGGCATGCACAGCCGGACAAAACGTGCACGGTAGAGATCGAGTTCCTGCTCGAACGACTGACTGTCTCCGTCCACGACCACGACCCGCGGCTGCCCACCGTGCGCGAGGCCGACGCGTCCAGCACATCGGGGCGCGGGCTGGCCCTGATCGCCGCGGTCAGCGAGAGCTGGGGGGTCCTGCCGCGGGGCCGGGCCGGGAAGGTCGTCTGGTTCACCCTTCCGGCCCCTTCCCTGTTCGCCGCGGTGCGGCCGCACTCGGTGTACGGGGCGACGACCGACGGTCCGTTCGGTGATGTCGACCCCCCGTCCCTGGAGAGGGTGGCCCACACCGACGCCCGGTCCGCCGCGGTGGGCTGAGGGCTGTCCCGTAATCCCTGGCGGGCGCGTCAGGGCTTCCCTTTCGGATCAGAGACGCCGCGAGGAGCGGAGCGCCCGGAGGCGCTCCGCTCCTCGTACGTCCCGCGGTCGTTCGTCCAATCGGCAGCGATCGCGCGGAGCACGTCCAGGCGTGCCGCACGCCGCGCCGGTCGCCATCCGGCCAGCGCCCCGGCGGTGATCCCCACCAGGGCGACCACCAGGAGCCGTGCCGGCGGCAGCGCGAAGGCGAACGGGGTGTCACCCGCGCCTTCGGACGCCTTGACCAGCACCCAGCCGAGGAATCCGCCGAGCAGCAGGCCACCCGCCGTGCCGAACGCGGCGACCAGGACGGACTCCCAGCGGACCATGGCCCGCAGCTGGCTCCGGGTCTGTCCGACGGCCCGCAACAGGCCCAGTTCCCTGGTGCGTTCATGGATGGCCAGGGTGAGGGTGTTGGCGATGCCGAGCAGCGCGATCAGTACCGCGAGCGCCAGCAGCGCGTAGACCAGTGTGAGCATCATGTCGATGGAGCCGGCCGAGGACTGCGCGTACTCGCCACGGGTCTGTACGTCCGGACTGCCGTACGCCGCCGCGGTCTTCTCCACGGCCGCCTTGCCGTCGGCGGTGGACACCCCGTCCTCGAACGTCACGGCGACCAACGTGTCGGAGTCCTGCGCACGGTGCGGAGCCCACGCCTGCCGGGTGATCACATAGTCGCCCGCCAGCTCCGACCGGTCGTAGAGCGCGCGGACCGTGAAGGTCTGCTGCTTGCCGTCGGTGAAGGTGAGCCGAGCGGGGGAACCGGTGTGCAGATTCCGTTCGGCAGCTTCGGTGCCGGATACGGCGATGCCGTTCGCGCCCAGTGCGTTCATCGATCCCCGGACCGTGCCGAGGTCGAAGACCTTGGCGAGCGCGGCCGGGTCGGTGACGGTCAGGGCGCGCCCCGCCCCGTTCACCTCCGCCACGCCCTTGCCGAGGCCGACCGCGGTGGCCACATCGGGCAGCCGGTCGACGGCGGGGGCGAGCCCGGGGCTGAGCCCGCTGCCACCTGCGCCGAACGCGGGCGCGCTGATGGCGACATCACCGGCGAAGGAGCGGTCCACCGTCTGGTTCATGGTGGCCTTCAGGGAGGCGCCGAAGACCGTAAAGAGCGAGACGACGGCAACGCCGATCATCAGCGCGGTGGCGGTGGCGGCGGTCCGCTTCGGGCTGCGCAGGGCGTTGCGCCTGGCGAGTCCGCCGGTGGCCCCGCGCAGCCGGTCGAGCGGTGCGCCCAGGACCCGTACGGCGTACGAGGAGGCGACGGGACCGAGCACGACGAACGCGGCGAGCGCCAGGACCGCGCCCGCGGCCGACAGCCAGACGGACGGATCGGCCAGGATGCCCGTCAAGATCGCGCCGACGGAGGTGAGCAGCAGCGCGACGCCGGTGACGGTGCGGGTCCGGGAGGCCGCCGAGTCGTCGACGGCGGTCTCGCGCAGGGCCGCGAGCGGTGCGGTGCGTCCCGCGCGAACGGCGGGCAGGAGGGCGGAGCCGAGGCAGACGATGACGCCGACGGCGAGCGGCAGCAGCAGCGAGGCACCGCTGATCACGAGCGCGCCCTCGGGGAACGGGAAGCCGACGGCGGGGAACAGCGCCTGCAGCCCGGCGGCGATGCCGATGCCGGCGGCCAGTCCCGCGGCGGACGCGATCACGCCGACGACGGCGGCCTCGACGAGGGTCGACCCGAGGATCTGCCGGCGGGAGGCACCGAGGGCGCGCAGCAGGGCGTTCTCCCTGGTGCGCTGCGCGACGACGATCGCGAACGTGTTGTGGATGGAAAAGGTCGCGACCAGCAGGACGATCCCGGAGAACACCAGCAGCAGCGTGGTGAACAGGCCGAGAAACGCGCCGGAGATCATGTCCTGGTTCTCCGCGGCGGAGGCCTGGCCGGTGATGGCCTCGGTGTCCTCGGGCAGCACCGGAGTCAGCGCGTCCACCAGCTCCTGCTGGCTGGTGCCGGGCCCGGCACGCACGAGGATGCCGGCGGCCTCGCCGGGTTTCGGGGTGAGGTACTTCTCGGCGTCGGCCTGCGTCATCGCGGTGTAGGTGACCTGCCCCATGCCGTCCTCGCCGCCGAAGGTGGCCAGGCCGACGACCGTGACACGCACGGGGTCCGGGGTGCGCAGCACGGTCGTGTCGCCGATCTTCAGCCCGCCCCTGTCGGCGGTACCGCGGTTGATGACGACCTCACCGGACGCGGACGGGGCGCGCCCTTCGGCGAGTTCGTACGGGTTGAGCTCCGGGTCCTGGATCCAGTTGCCCGCGAGGGTGGGCGGGCCCTGGCCGCCGATGGGTTTGCCGTCGGCGCCGATCAGTTGGCCGGCGCCCTGGATGTCGACTGCCGCGGCGACGCCGGGTGTCTGTTCGATCTTCTTCACCAGGGTGGTGCTCACCGGCTGCCGGGTGCCCTCCCCTTCGCCGGACACCGTCACCACATTGCGGCTGCGGACGACCGCGTCCGTACCGCTCGCGGCGTCGGCGAACATCGTGTCGAAGCTCGCCCGCAGGGTGTCGCCCATGACGAGCGTGCCCGCGAGGAAGGCGACACCGAGCAGTACGGCGGTGAAGGTGCCGGCGAACCGGCGCTTGTGCGAACGGAGCGAGGAGACGCTGAGGCGCACGGATGCGCGGGTGCTCGTCATGACGTCACCGCCGTCGTGCCGGGTGTGAGGTCGAAGGCCTTGAGCCGGTCGAGTACGCGCTCCGCGGTGGGATCAGGCATCCGGTCGACGAGGCGTCCGTCGGCGAGGAAGACGACCTCGTCGGCGTGGGCGGCGGCGACCGGGTCGTGGGTGACCATGACGACCGTACGGCCGGTCTGCCGGACGGTGCGGCCGAGGAGCCGCAGCACCTCCTGGCCGGATCGGGAGTCGAGATTGCCGGTCGGTTCGTCGGCGAACACGACATCGGGGCGTCCCGCGAAGGCGCGGGCCACGGCGACCCGTTGCTGCTGCCCCCCGGAGAGTTGCCGGGCCGGTGGTGCAGCCGGTCCCGCAGGCCCACGGTGTCGATGAGGGCGTCGATCCACTCCTGGTCACCGCGCTCGCCGGCGAGGTCCATGGGGAGGGTGATGTTCTCGGCGACCGTGAGGGTCGGGATCAGGTTGAAGGCCTGGAAGACGAAGCCGATGCGCTGCCGGCGCAGCAGAGTGAGCCTGCGGTCGTCGAGCGCGCTGAGGGCGGTGTCGCCGATGAGGGCGGAGCCGGAGGTGAGGGTGTCGAGTCCGGCGGCGCAGTGCATCAGGGTGGACTTGCCGGAGCCGGAGGGCCCCATGATCGCGGTGAAGCGGCCGGCCGGGAAGTCGACGCTCACCCCGTCCAGAGCCCTGACCTCGGTGTCGCCCGTGCCGTAGATCTTCACGGCGTCGACGACGCGGGCGGCGGTGGAGGTGGCCGTGGAGCTGACCGTGGTGGTCATGCGACACCTCCCCGACCGGTACGGCCGAACTGCTCGTCCAGCACGGAGAGCCGTTGCCAGTACTCGTCCTCGTCGATCTCGCCCGCCGCGAAACGACGTCCGAGCAGGGTGATGGGCGACTGTTCGCCGGGGAGACCCGGAGCGCCGTGAGCGGTGCGCAGGCCCCACGCGCCAGGCCGGCCGCCGCGCCGGCCGGTACGGCGCAGCACGGTGACAACGGTGACGACGACGGCCGCCCAGATCAGCGGGAAGAGGAGGATCCACGGTCCGGGTCCACCGGAGTACGCCAGGGTGTTCATCTCGGTCAGCTCCCTCGGTGCGAGGTTCTGTTGTGTTGTTGTTCTGTCGCTGACGAGCCTGGCTCCGGGAGGGGGTCCGAGTCGTCGTACGGCCAGCGGCCGTGTGCGTACCCCCGTGGGAGTACGCGGCCATGGGGCAGCTGCTCCCGCTGACCGGCCAAGATCCGCCCCACACCGGAGTTGCTCGACCGTGTCCGGGACGGCCTGGCCGACCTCTTCGTCACGGAGCTGACGACAGGCATCGGCACCACGGGAGTACGGGCGGGGCTGATCAAGGTCGCGGGCGCCTTACACACCGTCGACGACCATGCCCGGCTCACCATGGCAGCGGCCGCCGACGCCCACGGACGGACGGGTGCACCGATCGCGGTCCATCTGGAGCTGGGCACGGCGGCACTCGATGTACTGGACCTGCTGTGCGAGGAGTTGGGAGTGGCTCCCCAGCACGTGATCCTCCGCCACCTGGGCCGGCCGCCGGACGGCTTCACCCAGCGTGAGGCGGCGCGTGCGGGGGCCGTTCTCGCCTTCGACGGTCCGGCGTGGGCGAACCACGCGACGGACCGGCGCCTGCCGGAGGAGCTCGCGGCGCCGGCCGACGCGGGGTCAGGCGGGCAGCTGCTGCTCGTTGGCGACACCACGGTGCCGGAGACGCCGGGGATGCCGCATCTGCTGCGCCGGTTGCGGCCGCGGCTCCAACACACCCTGGGGGAGCAACTGTTGGACGCGATACTGGTCGAGAACCCGGCGCGGGCGTTCGCGTTCGGGGCGAACGCGTAGTCCTGCCGCCCGTGCGCGAGCGCGCGTCGCTGCGGGTATGCGGGCTCCGCGGAGCGGCGGCACGCGGCTTCCCCCACCGGCGCTCCGCGGCCGCCGGTTCAGGCCAGCGCGGCCAGCGGGTCGTCGAGAACCGGCTGCCAGGCCAGTTCGGCCGCGCCGACCAGGCTGTTGTGATCGAGGGTGCACGGCAGGATCGGCACGCTGCCGCTGCGCCCCCACAGGCTGCGATCGGCGACGACGGCGCGCAGCCGCTCCGGGTCGGCGTCGAGCAGTGCGCGGTGCAGTCCGCCGAGGATGATCCGGTCCGGGTTGAGGATGTTGACGAGTCCGGCCAGTCCGAGGCCGAGCCGGTCGATGAGTTCGTCGGACGCGGCCCGTACCGCCGCGTCGTCGTACTCCGTGCGCAGCAGGTCGCTCGCCTGCTTGAGCAGTGACTCCTCGGGGCCCGGTTCGCGGCGGGCGGCGACGAGGAAGGCCAGCGGGTCGGTCTCGACGTCGAGGCAGCCGCGCCCGCCGCAGTGGCACGGACGCCCCTCGGGGTTCACGGTGAGATGGCCGACCTCGAGGGCCAGCCCCGAACTGCCGGTGTGCAGACGACCGTCGAGGACGAGGGCGCCGCCGACGCCTCGGTGGCCCGTGGCCACGCAGAGCAGATGCTGAGCTCCGCGTCCGGCGCCGTGCCGGTGCTCGGCGAGCGCGGCGAGGTTGACATCGTTTCCGGTGAACGCGGGGCCGGGGATGCCCGCTTGACGTACACACGTGGCGAAGATCTCACGGACCTGGGAACCTGCCGGCCAGGCGATGTGCAGCGGGTTGAGAGCGGTGCCCTCCGGTTCGGCCACGGCGGAGGGGACGGCGAGGCCCGCACCGACGCAGCGCAGCCCGCTGTCGCGCAGCAAGCGGGCGCATGCGTCGACGACTTCGCCCACGACCTGGGCCGGGTCCGATGTGACGGTGACACAGCCGGGATCCGTTGCGACGAGCCGGCCACCGAGCCCCACCAGCGCGGCACGGAACCCGTCGGCATGCACCTGCGCGGCGATGGCGACCGGGCCGGACTCGCGGATGGCCAGCCGGTGCGAGGGGCGGCCCTGCGAACCTGCCGCGGAACCGGGGCTGGAGTCGACGCGGATGAGACCGAGCGCCTCCAGCTCCGCGGCGACGGCACCGGCGGTCGCGCGGGTGACGCCGAGCTCGGAGGTGAGCACGGCGCGGGTGGGCGCGCGTCCTGTGTGGACCAGTTCCAGGGCGGGCCCGAGCGCGCTCCGGCCCCTCTCCAACTTCGTCCGGGTGGTGGTCGCCTTGCCGTTCATGGGGGCGAGTCTCCCATGATCCGGAGCGACTGCCGACGCTCCGGTCGGGCGCTCCTGCCCGCGTGCTGCCACGGCGGACGCCGTTCCGGCCCGCGGCGGCCACCCCTCCTGGACACCGTGATCACCCCTTCCCGTCGCTGTCATTGCTCCTCCAGGGCACCGTGATCGCACCTTCCGACCGTCGGCCCTGGCGGTCCGCCGTCTTGCGTCCCTTGTCCACGGGCCCCTATGCTTCTTTTGTGCCGCAACTAAACAAACTGCGGACGGCCCTACCGGGGGGACCAGGCGGAGACACCGCCCCACCCTCGTCGGCCCGCCTCCGTACCGCGCTGACCGTGTTCTTCGCCCTAGACGGTTTCCTCTTCGCCGGCTGGGTGGTCCGCATCCCGGCCATCAAGCACCAGACCGGCGCCTCCGCATCCACTCTCGGCCTCGCCCTGCTCGGGGTCTCCGCCGGAGCCGTCATCACCATGATGCTCGCCGGAAGGCTGTGCAGGCGGTTCGGCAGCCACCCCCTGACGGTGGTCTGCGGAGCGCTCCTCTCGCTCGCCATCGCCCTGCCCGCGCAGACGCATTCGGCCCTCGCGCTCGGTCTGGTCCTGCTGGTCTTCGGCGCCGCGTACGGCGCGTTGAACGTCGCGATGAACAGCGCCGCGGTCGATCTGGTCGCCGGGCTGCGGCGCCCGGTGATGCCGAGCTTCCATGCGGCGTTCAGCCTCGGCGGCATGCTCGGCGCCGGGCTCGGCGGACTGGTCGCGGGCGGCCTCTCCCCCGCGACCCATCTCTTCATCCTCACCGGGGCCGGACTGCTGGTCACCGCCGCCGCCGGACCGACCCTGCTCCGGCACCCGGCTCCCCGGACGACGACCGCGGCGGACCCTGCCGGGCCGCCACGCCGGATGGCGGGGCGGGCCCGCAACCTGGTCCTGCTGTTCGGCGTGATCGCGCTCTGCACCGCGTACGGGGAAGGGGCCCTGGCCGACTGGAGCGCGCTCCATCTGGCTCAGGACCTGCACGCCCGTCCGGGCGTCGCTGCCGCCGGATATTCGCTGTTCGCCCTGGCCATGACCGCCGGCAGGCTCACCGGTACCGCCCTGCTCGAACGGCTCGGCCAGACCCGTACGCTCGTCGCGGGCGGCGCGACGGGCGCGGCCGGGATGCTCCTCGGATCGCTGGCACCGACCACCTGGCTCGCCCTTCTGGGCTTCGCCGTCGCCGGACTCGGCCTGGCGAACATCTTCCCCGTCGCGGTCGGCCGGGCCGGCGAGCTGGCCGGCCCGAGCGGAGTGGCCGTCGCGTCGACGATCGGCTACGGCGGGATGCTGCTCGGGCCGCCCGCGATCGGGTTCCTGGCCGACTGGTTCTCGCTGCCGCTGGCCCTCACGACGGTGGCGGTGCTCGCCGGCGCCGCGGCGGCGCTGGGGTACGCGGCACGGCATGCGACGGCCCGCACCTGATCGCCGTACGCGCGACAGACCTCCACTACACGCACAGCTGCCCGGTTGAGTAGGCGTACTCAGGCAGGACCGGCTCCCCGGCCGCACGATGGAGGCATCGACCATCCACGGGGAGCAGGCCATGAACAAGCCGGTCATGAACAAGCAGCACCTCCGCACGCTCGCACGGCTGACCTTCGGCAATGCCGCCTCGCTGATCTACCTCGGGGTGGTGCTGGCGGCGGCGGTGTTCGTCGCCGTGGACACACTGTTCGTCCCGCACGAGGACGCCTCGTTCGCGGGCGTCTGGCTGTTCCTGCTCGCGGCGCCGACGGTGTTCGTGTTCTTCGTCGGCAGCGAGCTGTGGGGAGCGGACGCGGCCGGACCGGCCTGGTTCATATATCTCGCCCTCGTCGTGTCCGTCCTCGTGCAGGCGCTTGCCCTCGGCTGGTTCGTACGGTTGGTGCGCGGCGGGGGACAGTCCCGTTCCGCCCATCCCCAGGGCGTCTGAGCCACTGGCACAATCTCCGTCATGGAGACCACGGACCACGTCAAGTCCCTCATGGACGCAGGACACTTGCTGTCCGCCGCGGCGGAGCAGGCCGGGCCCGGCGCTTCGGTGCCGACCTGCCCGGGCTGGCAGATGCGCAATCTGCTCCGGCACACCGGCATGGTGCACCGCTGGGCGACCGCGTACGTCGCCGAGGGGCACACCTCGTACCACCCCGACGGGGGCGAACCCCAGCTGGACGGCGGGGAGTTGCTCGAATGGTTCCGCGAGGGGCACAGCCTGCTGGTGAACGCGCTGGAGAGTGCCTCGGCCGACCTGGAGTGCTGGACCTTTCTGCCCGCAACCTCCCCGCTGGCGTTCTGGGCACGGCGGCAGGCCCACGAGACGACGATTCACCGGGTGGACGCCGAGTCCGCGCGTGGCGGCCCGCTCTCGGGCGTGGCGGCCGGTCAGGCGCTGGACGGGATCGACGAGCTGCTGCGCGGGTTCCACGCCCGCCCGAAGAGCAGGGTGCGCACCGATGCACCACGCACGCTGCGGGTACGCGCCACGGACACGGGCGACGCATGGACGGTACGGCTCTCGTCGGAGCCGCCGCAGGCCGTACGCGAATCGGAGGCCGACGTACACCGAGCGGGGTCCGGCGACTGCGAATTGAGCGGGACGGCCGAGGGGCTCTATCTGACGCTCTGGAACAGGCTGCCGCTCACCGCGGTCACGGTGACGGGCGACCGGGGACTGGCCCGCCTGTGGTGCGATAACTCCGGGGTCACCTGGTCCTGACGGACCTACGGGAACGAGGGACCCTGCCGAGGCCGGTACCGCACTCAGCCGGTCGCGCCGTCCAGCATCCGGGCGAGCACCGACCGCTGCAGCGGCTTGACCTCGGCATGACGCGCCCTGCCCTTCGCCGTCAGCTCGACCCGGACTCCGCGCCGGTCCTCGCTGCACATCCCGCGACACACGAGGTCGTCCTTCTCCAGCCGTGCGACCAGGCGTGACAGCGCACTCTGGCTGAGATGGACCCGGGAGGCCAGCTCCTGTACTCGATAGGCGGCACCGCCGTCCTCCGCCGCGCCCTCCGCGAGGACGTCGAGCACCTCGAAGTCGCTGGCGCCGAGGCCGTGCCGGTGCAGCTCACGATCGAGCTCGCACAACGTCCTGGCATGCAGCGCAAGGATGTCCCGCCACTCCTCGACGAGCACCCGCTCGGGTTTGTTCGCTGCCATGACCGCACGTTAGCAGAGATGGAGCCGTTTGTTGCATCGGAATTAAATGCACTTGCATTCAATGCGTATGCATGTACCTTCGTGGTCATGACCTCTCCGCTCAACGTCTCCGATCCCCATGCGCGTTGGAGCCCGCGCCTGTGGGGCACCCTGCTCGTGCTCTGCGCCGCGATGTTCCTGGACGCGCTGGACGTCTCCATGGTCGGCGTCGCTCTGCCGTCCATCGCCGACGACCTCGACCTGACCACCTCGACCCTGCAGTGGATCGTCAGCGGATACATCCTCGGCTACGGCGGACTGCTGCTCCTCGGCGGCCGCGCGGCCGACCTGCTCGGCAGGCGCCAGGTCTTCCTGATCGCGCTCGGCGTCTTCGCCCTCGCCTCGCTGCTCGGCGGATTCGTCGACTCCGGGCCGCTGCTGATCGCCAGCCGCTTCATCAAGGGGCTGAGCGCCGCGTTCACCGCACCGGCCGGGCTCTCGATCATCACCACGACGTTCAAGGAAGGCCCGCAGCGCAACCGCGCGCTGTCCATCTACACCACGTGCGCGGCCACCGGCTTCTCCATGGGCCTGGTGCTGTCCGGTCTGCTCACCCAGCTGTCCTGGCGCTGGACCATGCTGCTGCCCGCCCCCATCGCGCTGATCGCCCTGGTGGCGGGGCTGAGGCTGATCCCGCACAGCGACCGCGAGGACAACCATCGGGGTTACGACCTGCCGGGCGCCGTCACCGGCACGGCCTCCATGCTGCTGCTGGTGTTCACCGTCGTCCAGGCCCCGGAGGCCGGCTGGACCTCCGCCCGGACCCTGCTGTCGTTCCTCGCCGTCGCCGTACTGCTGACCGTCTTCGTCACCATCGAGCGACGCACCGCGAACCCGCTGATCCGGCTCGGCGTGCTGCGCTCCGGCAGCCAGGTCAGGGCGCAGCTGGGCGCCGCTGCGTTCTTCGGCAGTTACGTCGGCTTCCAGTTCCTGGTCACCCAGTACATGCAGTCGCTGCTCGGCTGGTCGGCCCTGCAGACGGCGCTGGCGTTCCTGCCCGCGGGGGTGCTGGTCGCGCTGTCGTCGACGAAGATCGGTGATGTGGTCGACCGGTTCGGGACGCCGCGTGTGATCGCGGCCGGCTTCACCTTCCTTGTCGTCGGCTACGGGCTCTTCCTGCGGATCACCCTCACCCCGTCGTACGCGGCGGTCATCCTTCCCTCGATGCTGCTGCTGGGCGCGGCCTGCGCACTGACCTTCCCGTCGCTCAACATCCAGGCCACCAACGGGGTCGACGACGACGAGCAGGGCATGGTGTCGGGCCTGCTGAACACCTCGATCCAGGTCGGCGGGGCGATCTTCCTGGCCGTCGTGACGGCGGTGATCACCGCGCACGGCAGCGGCGACGGCTCCTCGCAGGCGGTCCTCGACAGCTATCGGCCGGGCCTCGTGGTGGTGACGGCGATCGCGTTCGCCGGGCTGCTGATCACGCTGACCGGGCTGCGTCGCCGCAGGCCCGTGCAGCACTCCGTGCTGGTCGCGTCGTCCGAGGGCGACCGGGCCGCCGCCGAGGCATCGGCCGCCCGGCAGTCGGCTGCACAGAAGGTGGCGGTCCGGGACTGACCGACCCGGCACTGCCCCCATGGCTGACCGGCGAGGGGGAACGGGGCGGTGGACGGCGAGGCATCCCTGTCGGTCGCCCACCGCCCCTGTGACACTTCGGACATGGGACGCCGAAGTCAGGAAGACCGGGACGCCGTGACCGTCGAGATCGGTTTCGCCCTGGTGAGCGCTGCCTTTCTGGCCGCGGCCGCGTTCGTCGCGGTCGCCGCGCCCACCGTGTACCTCGATCTGCCCCGTACGGCCGAACATCTACTGGACCGGATCGGGGCCGTCGTCGCAGCCGTCGTCTTCGTCGCCCGCCTCGTCGATGTGCTGTGGGGCTTTCCCCGCCGGGGCAGTCGGCGTCCGGCCGCCACGCACGGCCCGCAGGCCCCGTCTCAGCCGAGCCAACCGGGGCGTACGAGCCCCGACTCATAGGCGAGCACCACGAGTTGGGCCCGATCGCGGGCACCGAGCTTCACCATGGTGCGACTGACATGGGTCTTGGCGGTGAGCGGGCTGACGACGAGTCGGCGGGCGATCTCCTCGTTGGAGAGACCGATGCCGACCAGCGCCATCACTTCCCGTTCCCGTTCGGTGAGTTCGCTCAGTCCCGTCGCGGCCGCAGGCTCCTTGGAGCGGGCCGCGAACTCGGCGATCAGCCGTCGGGTCACTCCGGGCGAGAGCAGGGCGTCGCCGCCCACCACGGCGCGTACCGCCCGCAGCAGCTCCTCGGGTTCGGTGTCCTTGACCAGGAAGCCGGAGGCGCCGGAGCGGATCGCCTCGAAGACGTACTCGTCGAGCTCGAAGGTGGTGAGCATGACCACCTTGACGTCGTCGAGCTCCGGATCCCCGGTGATCCTGCGGGTGGCGGCGAGGCCGTCGAGATGCGGCATCCGGATGTCCATCAGCACGGTGTCCGGCCGCAGTTCGCGCACCAGACGTACGGCCTCCTCGCCGTCGGCGGCCTCCCCCGCCACCTCGATGTCCGGCTGGGCGTCCAGCAGGGCGCGGAAACCGGCCCGAACCAACAGCTGGTCATCGGCGAGCAGTACGCGGATCACGGTGTCTCCTCCGTCGTGTCCTGCACAGTGTCCCCCGTCGCGTTCCGTGTCGTTTCCTGCGCGGGGCCCCCCGTCGCGTCCAGGGCGGTGCCTTCCGGTGACGCCGGGCGCAGCGGAAGCTCGGCCTGTACCCGGAAGCCGCCGTCGGGCCGGGGCCCCGCTTCGATCGAGCCGCCCAGCGCGGCGGCCCGCTCCCGCATGCCGGCCAGCCCGTTGCCGCTGCCCCCGGCGTCACTGCCGGTGGCGGGTCCGTCGTCGTCGACACGGAGCCGGATGCGGCCGGCCCCGTAACCGATCCGGACCCGCGCGCCGCGCGAGCCCGAATGCCGCACCACATTCGTCAGCGCCTCCTGCACGATCCGGAAGGCCGCCAGATCCGCACCGGGCGGGACGGCGTTCCGTACACCGTCCGTCTCCACCGTGACGGTAAGTCCGGCACTCGCCGCCTGATCGACCAGCTCGGGCAGCCGGTCGAGGCCGGGGGCCGGGGCCCGGGGCGCGTCGCCGGGGGTACGGAGCGTGTCGAGGACCTGACGGACCTCGCCGAGCGCCTCCTTGCTGGCTGCCTTGATCGTGGTGAGGGCCGTACGCGCCTGCTCGGGGTCGGAGTCGAGCAGCGCGAGTCCGACGCCCGCCTGCACATTGATGACGGAGATGCTGTGGGCGAGCACGTCATGGAGCTCCCGGGCCATGCGCAGCCGCTCCTCGTCGGCCCGCCGTTTCTCCGCAGCGTCCCGTTCGGCCCGCTGTGCTGCCCACTGCTCACGGCGTACGCGCACGAACTCCGCTGCCGCGACGATCGCCACCACCCAGGCGGCGACGCCCAGTTCCTGCCCCCATGGTGCGGCCGAGTCGCCGCTCGGCGGCAGCCAGCGGTAGAGCCAGTGGGCCACCAGCAGATGCCCCACCCACACCATCCCCACCGCCGACCAGGCGGCCCGCCGGTGCCCCGCGACAACGGCGCTGAAGCATCCGACGGCGACGGCCAGGAAGACCGGACCGTACGGATAACCGGCCCCGAGGTAGATCATGGCCGCGGCAGCGGAGACGAACACCGTCAGGACGGGGTGGCGGTGGCGCAGCAGCAGTACGGCGACAGCGATGAAGAGCAGCGCCCGGGCGAAGAGGTCCAACGGGGCGCGCTCGCCGAGCTGGCCCCGGGCCGCGACGGACGAGCCGATCATGACGATCGCGCCGAGCAGGAGGGTGGACGGCCACGGCAGGCGGGCGGCGGACCGCGCGCTCCTCGCTGTCAGCCAGCGCGGTGACCCGCCGTGCTCCCACGGTCCGCCGGGGCCCGCGTGCATCCAGGACCGCCGCTGCGGCGGTCCGCCCTGCACCCGAGGGGGACCGCCGCTTCCGTGTGAGCGCTGCTCTTCCATACCGGCAACGCTAGACGGAGGGCCACGGCAGCGGCGTCAGCCGGGCGTGGTGATCACGGATACTCCCAGCGGAGTACGCCGCCGGCGCGGCGTACGAGCGGGGGCGGGAGCAAGGGGCCGCGGCGGGCTCAGGTGCCGGTGCCCATCTTGCGGCCGCCCCGGTCGCCGAGCAGTCCGACGTGACGCGCCAGTTCACCGACGGCCTGCCGGAAGAAGGCCTCCCGTGCCTCGACGACGCGGTTGAACTGCCCGAAGATCTCGAAGGAGATCAGCCCGAAGAGCTGCGACCACGCGGCCACGAGCGGGGGGACCACCGCCGGGGGGAGGTCGGGAGCGAGGTCGGCCGCCATCCGTTCGGCCTCGGAACGCAGCTCGGCGGCGAGCGGCGGCAGCGCGAGACCGTCCGTGCGGTGGGCGTCGCCGACGATCGCGATGAGGACGAGGCCGACGCGGGAGGCGGGGCCGATCGTCGCCTGGGGCGCGGTGTAACCGGGCACCGGCGAGCCGTAGATCAGACCGTACTCATGGGGGTGGGCGAGGGCCCATTCGCGTACCGCACAGGCGACCGCGGTCCAGCGGGCGAGGTGGCGGGCCGGGGCGGACGGTCCTGCGCAGGATGCCCGGTCGGCGGCTTCGGCGGCCTCTCCCACCGCGTCGTACGCATCCACGATCAAGGCCGTGAGCAGCTCGTCGCGGCTGGGGAAGTAGCGGTAGAGCGCGGACGAGACCATGCCCAGTTCACGGGCGACGGCGCGCAGCGAAAGTCTTGCGGCGCCGTCGGCCGCGAGCTGCTTCCTCGCCTCGTCCTTGATGGCGGCGGTGACTTCGATACGGGCCCGTTCCCTGGCTCCTCGGATGGCGCTCATGGTGATCAGTCTGCCATGAACCTGGAGCACCGACCAATAACGAGAGCAATGCTCTTGCATTTGAGCAGTAAGCCCGTGCACACTGATCTCAAGCGAGAGCAGCGCTCACACTTTCCGAAGGGGAATCTCGATGTCCGTGCACGTTCAGAAGCCCGGCTGGTTCACCGTCAACGTCTTCAACCGCACCGTCGCCTGGATCACCCGACGCGGCATCAGCGTCTGGGGCTCGCGGGTCCTGGCGGTCCGCGGCCGCAAGAGCGGCGAGTGGCGCCGCACCCCGGTCAACCTCCTGACCGTGGACGGCCTGCAGTACCTCGTCGCGCCCCGTGGCCACGTCCAGTGGACGCACAACATGCGCGCGGCCGGGGGCGGCGAGCTCCATCTGGGCAAGAAGGTCGACGTCTTCACCGCCACCGAGGTTCCCGACGACGAGAAGCCCGAACTGCTGCGCGCGTACCTCAAGCGGTGGAAGGCGGAGGTCGGCGTCTTCTTCGGCGGCATCGGCCCGGACTCGTCCGTCGAGGAGCTGCGCCGCATCGCCCCCGACCACCCGATCTTCCGGGTAACGATCGAGGCCTGACGGACCGGAGTACCTGCATCCGGCCCGGGACCGGGCCGGCCGCGCCCTGCGCCGTCCCTCCGGCCCACCGCTGAGGACCTTCCAGCCCGTCCCGGCCGCCACGTACCTGCCGGTCCGCCTTTCCGAACCTTCCGGCTTCGCCGGACTCCGCGGGCATTCGGCCCGCCGGTGGTGCGGAACCTTCCCCTGGTCCGTCCAGGGTCTTTCGCTCGGGTCAGGCTGGATCAGATAGGGCTCGCCGCGGAGCGGCTGATGTCACCGTGGTGCGCGCAGCCGCAAGGCGGAGGAAAGTGCCCACGCGGAGCGAATGAGGTCTCCCCTGCTCGAGCGAAGCCGAGAACTGGGCGAAGACCGACGACAACGCCGCAGATGTGCGTGCCGGACCCCCCGAGCCCAGCATGACCCAGACGAGAGGCCTTAGCGGTCCATCGCCGACAGTGCCCGCTGTGCCAGCGGATGCGTACGGACCAGCTCGGCCAGCGAAGTCGTCCCGCGGGTGATCCCGGCGAACGCCTTCCAGGCCGGGCGGAATCCGGTCAGCACCGCGTGCAGTATGCCCGGGCGGCGCTCGAAGAGCTTCAGCATGCGCCTGCCGACACCCATCTCGACACCCAGTCCGGCCTTGATGGCGAACGCGTAGTTGAGCGCCTGGCGGCGGGCGTCCACCGCGTCGTGCGACTCCGCGATCCGGACCGCCCACTCACCGGCGAGCCGCCCCGAACGCAGCGCGAACGAGATGCCTTCACGGGTCCACGGTTCCAGCAGGCCCGCCGCGTCGCCGCAGACGAGCACCCGCCCGCGCGACAGCGGCGAATCGTCGCTGCGGCAGCGCGTGAGATGGCCGGAGGAAATCTTCGGCTCGAAACCGGCGAGGCCGAGCCGGGCGATGAAGTCCTCGAGATACCGCTTGGTCCCCGCGCCATCACCGCGCGCCGAGATCACACCGACGGTCAGGGTGTCGCCCTTCGGGAACACCCAGCCGTAACTACCGGGCATCGGGCCCCAGTCGATCAGCACCCGCCCCGCCCAGTCCTCCGCGACCGTGGCCGGGACCGGGATCTCCGACTCCAGGCCGAGGTCCACCTGGTCGAGCTTCACCCCGACATGGGCTCCTATGCGTCCCGCGCTGCCGTCGGCGCCGACGACTGCACGAGCGAGGACGGTCTCGCCGCCGGACAGCACCACGGCGACCGTGCGCCGGTCCGGGACCGCGGCGCCGTGCTGCTCGACCCGTGTCACCGTCACTCCGGTCCGGAGTTCGGCGCCCGCCTTCTGCGCCTCCTCGACCAGGCCCGCGTCGAACTCGGGCCGGTTGATGAGCCCGAAGAGCATCCGCTTGGAACGGCGCGTCCGTGCCAGCCTGCCGTTGAGCGAGAACGTCACCGCGTGGATCCGGTCCTGCAACGGCAGTTCGAACCCGGGCGGCAGCGCATCACGCGAATACCCGATGATGCCGCCGCCGCAGGTCTTGTACCGGGGCAGTTCCGCCTTCTCCAGCAGCAATACCCGCCGGCCGGCAACCGCCGCCGCGTATGCCGCGGAGGCTCCGGCCGGTCCGGCGCCGACTACGACGACGTCCCACACGGACGACTCTTCCAGCTCACGTCCGGCGTCTGCGTTCTCGCTGCTCACGATGTGCTTCTGCTCCCGATCCCGACCAGTGGTCCACACTGCTCACGGCATCCTACGGCGCGTTGCGGCCGTCCCCCGCTGTGGGAGGATCGACCGTGCGTTCGCCATACATGCAACGCCGCACCCACGGCGTTCGTGCAGACGGATTCGTACACATAACGTCGCACCCACGAGGAGCGTGCCCATGACCGCCCATCCGATTTCCGAGACTGTCGCCTCGCTGATGCCCCGCGCCAAGGCGGAGCTGGCCGAGCTGGTGGCCTTCCAGTCGGTGGCGGATCCCGCGCAGTTCCCGAAGAGCGAATGCGAGGCGGCCGCCAACTGGGTCGCCGACGCGCTTCGCGCCGAGGACTTCCAGGACGTCGCCCTGCTCGACACCCCCGACGGCACCCAGTCGGTCTACGGCTTCCTGCCGGGTCCGGCCGGCGCCCCGACCGTGCTGCTCTACGCGCACTACGACGTGCAGCCGCCGCTCGACGAGTGCGCCTGGCTCTCCCCGCCGTTCGAGCTGACGGAGCGCGACGGCCGCTGGTTCGGCCGCGGCGCGGCGGACTGCAAGGGCGGCTTCGTCATGCACCTCCTCGCCCTGCGCGCGCTCAAGGCGAACGGCGGCGTCCCGGTTTCCGTCAAGGTGATCGCCGAAGGCTCGGAGGAGCAGGGCACCGGCGGTCTGGAGCGGTACGCGGAGGCGCACCCCGATCTGCTGGCCGCGGACACCATCGTCATCGGCGACACGGGCAACTTCCGGGTCGGTCTGCCGACGGTCACCGCGACGCTGCGCGGGATGACGATGCTCCGCGTCACCCTCGACACCCTCGAAGGCAACCTGCACTCCGGACAGTTCGGCGGCGCAGCGCCCGACGCACTGGCCGCGATGATCCACTTGTTGGCGTCGCTGCGCGCCGAGGACGGCACCACGACCGTCGACGGGCTCGCCACGGACGCCGACTGGGAGGGACTGCAGTACCCGGAGGCCGAGTTCCGCACCGACGCGAAGGTGCTGGAAGGTGTGGAGCTGATCGGGACGGATACGGTCGCCGACCGCATCTGGGCCCGACCGGCCGTCACCGTCATCGGCATCGACTGCCCGCCCGTGGTCGGCGCGACGCCGTCTCTGCAGGCGACGGCGCGGGCGCAGGTCAGCCTGCGGGTGCCGCCGGGCCAGGACGCCGCCGAGGCGACGCAGCTGCTGACCGCCCATCTGAAGGCGCATGCCCCGTGGGGTGCACGGGTGGCCGTCGAGCAGGTTGGCCAGGGCCAGCCGTTCCGCGCGGACATCTCCAGCCCGGCGTACACCTCGATGGCGCAGGCCATGGAGACCGCCTACCCCGGCGAGAAGATGCAGTCGTCCGGCATGGGCGGCTCGATCCCGCTCTGCAACACTCTCGCGACGCTCTACCCGGAGGCGGAGATCCTGCTGATCGGCCTGAGCGAGCCGGAGGCCCAGATCCACGCGGTGAACGAGAGCGTGTCGCCCGAGGAGCTGGAGCGGCTGTCGGTCGCCGAGGCGCTGTTCCTGCAGAACTACGCGGAGTCCAAGCGGGCCTGATCCCGCGTTGCTCCCGCCGGCCCGGCACCGGTGGGAGCACCTCCTCGGCGGCGTACGCGCGGGCCCGGGTGCTGCGCCGCGACGAGCCAGGAGGTTCGCCGCCTTCTGCGAGGCGAGCGTCGCCGCAGCGCCCCCGGCGGTCCGGTTCGCGCTGGGCGAAGCTCGCCCAGCGCGTAGATCCGCCCGGCGGGCGGCCGCGGTTGCGTACGTTCGCGGCATGGATCTCGTAGAGGTGCTCCCCCAACTGCATATGTTCCGCTTCCCCGTCGGCCAGGCGTATCTCTGGCGCGACGGTGCGGAGCTGACCCTGATCGACGCGGGCGACATCAACGCGGCGCCTGCCATCGAGGACGCGGTGCGCGGTCTCGGCCTGGATCCGGCCGGGATCGGCCGGATCGTCATCGCGCACGGGCATCGCGACCACTACGGCGCGGCTCAGGAGCTTGCCGACCGGTACGGGGCCGAGATCCTGGCCCACCACCTCGACGCCCCGGCGATCCGCGGTGCGGAGCGGATCCCCGATCCGGTACTGCTCGACTGGGAACGGCCCCTGTACGAGCATGCGCTGACCGTGCCCGCGGCCCCGCCGACCCGGGTCGACCGTGAGGTGGCCGACGGCGAGGAGCTCGTCTTCGGCGGCAGGGCCCGCGTGGTCCACTCCCCCGGCCACACGCCCGGCTCCCTCGCGGTCCATCTGCCGCACCACGGTGTGCTGTTCACGGGCGACTGTGTGGCCGGGGTGGGCCGGGTGATGCTGGGTGTCTTCAACACCGACCGGGCCGAGGCCCTGGCCTCGTTCCGGCGGCTGGCCGCGCTGGCACCGTCCACCGTCTGCTTCGGGCACGGCGATCCGCTGACCGTCGACGCGGCGGCGGTGCTGCGGGCGTCAGCCGACCGGGACTCCGGCTTCCAGGTTGAGCACGGTTGACCGCTCGCGGGCCCGCAGGGCCCAGCGAAGCCGTTCGTACCGGACGGGCGGCAGCATCGTCGCGGCCTCCGCCTCGGTGACGAACCGCCAGCCGCGCAGTTCGGAGCCGGGCAGCCGCAGCCGGTCGGCTTCCTCGCGGCTCAGCAGGCCGCCGTCGAAGAGCAGCCGCAGTCCTCCGTACCCGGGCGGGTTCGGCGGCTCCCAGTCGACGACCAGCAGTTTCGGTATCCGATCGAGCCGTATCCCGATTTCCTCGGCCACTTCCCGTATCCCGGCCTGGGCCGGTGCCTCGCCTGGCTCCACCACTCCGCCGGGGAACTCCCAGCCCGGCTTGTACGTGGGGTCGACGAGCAGGACCCGGTCGTGTTCGTCGAAGAGCAGCACCCCGGCGGCGAGCGTCTCGGCGGTCGGCTCTGGCGTCTGTACGATCTCGCACGCGCCGGCCGCGCCGGTGCGTACGGCCTCGGCGATGCGCTCGGCCGTCTCCTGCGGGGTCAGTGTGCTGGTGTCGATGGTGTGGGCGTCCGCGGTGATCCAGTCGAGGGCCGCCCGGTAGGGCTCGATGTGCTCGTAGGCCCACTGCCGTACGCGTTCGCTCGCTTCCGGGTCGTCCGGTACTTCCTCACGACCGGCGATCCGCTGCCGCAGGATCGTTTCCTCAGGTGAGAGCAGCACATGACGCACCGGAATGCGTCTGGAGGCGAGCCCTCCGAATATCTCGTCGCGGTACTCCTGCCGCAGCAGCGTCATCGGCACCACGAGCACCCCCGGCAGCTCGGCGAGCAGAGCCGCCGCGGTGTCCACCACCATCCGCCGCCAGATCGGCAGATCCTGGTAGTCGGTCACCTCGGCCAGCCTCTTCTGGGGCAGCAGGTTCCGCAGCGCCCCGCCGATCAGTTCGGGGTCGTAGAAAGTACTGTTCGGGATCAGATCGATCAGTTCGCGCGCGGCGCTCGTCTTGCCCGCGCTGAACGCACCGTTGACCCAGACGATCACGGTTCCCCCTCTTCCGTAGCCCCCTGTGGCTTGCCCGCAACACCCTGCCGCGAAAACCCGACCGTGGCGATCCTGTTGCACGAACGGGGCCGCTGGAAGCCGTCGACGGGCGTCCCACTGTACGAGTCCGGACGTCCGCCCGGCCGTAACGACGACGGCGGGAGGTCGTTGGAGCCGTCGAGGGCAAGGGGGTACACCGTGCGGCGCACAGTACTGGAGCGGTTCCCGGCGGGCGGTCCGCGGGGCAGCTGGCCTGCGGAGGAGTTCGCGGCAGCACGCCGCGTCGAGGGCATGGCGGCCGAGGTCGTGATGGACCTGGAGGAGGACGCGTTCCTGGTGGTCGTACCGCAGCAGTCGGCGGACCGGGGGCATTGATCCGGCCCGTGGGAGTCGCCGAGTCAGCGGGCTCGGTCGGATGCCGCGGGGAGCCCCCGGCGGTCCGTGCGCAGCGGGCAGCGGGAGTTCATGTCGCAGGCGACGTCGCTCTCAAAGTTCGGAGAAGACGGAACGCGCGATGCGGAATCCCACGTCGTCGACCTGGAAGGTCGGGTGGCTCCGGCGCCGCACCGAGGCCCGGCAGCTCCAGTGCTCGTCGAACCACCCACCGCCACGCAGCACCCGATAGGTGCCGTAGACCTCGGCATCGTAGATGTCCCAGCACCACTCCCAGACGTTGCCCAGCATGTCGTGCAGGCCCCACGCGTTGGGCTGCTTGCCGCCCACGTCGTGAATCCGCTCGTGCGAGTTGCCGCGATACCAGGCGATCTCGTCGAGCCGCCCGTACCGCGCGTCGGCCGTACCGGCACGACAGGCGTGCTCCCACTCGGCTTCGGTCGGCAGCCGGTATCCGTCAGCAGATGTGTCCCACTCGATGCCCTCGTCGTCGGCATGGAGGCGATAGGCGGGGGCCAGCCCCTCGCGTCGGGACAGGGCGTTGCAGAACCGGACCGCGTCCCACCACGTAACGCCCTCGACGGGCAACCGTTCGCCCTGCCCACTGCTCGGCCGTCCACCGGTGATCTGTGCATACTGCGCCTGCGTGGTCGGGAACGCAGCCAGCCGATAGGGCGCAAGATCGACCGACCAGCTCCGCTGCGTCCGCCGATCCGACAACGTCACGCGCCCCGGCGGGACCGCAATCATCTCGTTCGCTGCGTTCACGTCCATGGGCAGGCGATCATAGTAGGTCGTGATCCAACAGCACCGCCCACAGTGGCTTGTGACAGATCATCAGAGACGGGCACGGGAGCTCTACCCTTTGCTCGACCCCAGCGTCAGCCCCGCGATGAAGTGGCGCTGGAGCAGCAGGAAGACCACGAGCGTCGGCAGGGCGACGATCACCGAGCCCGCGGCCAGGAGGTTGTAGTCCGTGAAAAACTGCCCGCGAAGGTTGTTGAGGGCCGAGGTGATGGGGAGCTTGTCGCCGTCGGAGACGAAGACGAGTGCCCAGAGGAAGTCGTTGTACATCCAGGTGAACTGAAGTGTGCCGAGCGCGGCGAGAGCCGGGCGGCACAGCGGCAGGGTGATCCGCCAGTACTGCGTCCAGACGCCCGCGCCGTCGACGATGGCGGCCTCGAGGATCTCCTGCGGGAGTGTGCGCATGAAGTTGGCGAGGACGAAGACGCAGAAGCCGATCTGGAAGCCGATCTGCACGACGACGACGGCCCAGTAGGAGTCGTACATCGTCATCGAGTCGGACATCCAGTACGGCAGGGGGATGCGGTTGAACACCACGTACAGCGGTGTCACGATCACCTGCTGCGGCAGCAGGTTCCCGGCCGTGAAGAGCATCAGCAGGACGAGCCCGCCGCGCATTTTCAGCCGGGCCAGCGCGAAGGCCACGAACGAGGCGAGGAAGAGCGTGACGAGTACCCCGGGGACGGCGATGATCATCGTGTTGACGAAGTACTTCGTCATCCCCGAGTCGGTGAACGCCTGCCGGTAGTAGTCGAACGAGAGATGCTTCGGCAGCGAGAAGTAGCCGTACTCGGAGGTTTCTTCGTACGGCCGCAGCGAGGCGTACACCGCGAGCAGCAGCGGGGCGAGGAACGCGAGCGAGACCGCCATCAGGAAGGCGTGCACCCCGAGCCGGCCGGGGCGGATTCTGCGGCGCCCGACTGCGGGTGCCGAAGGCGCGGGCTGTGCGGCGGGGCGGGCGGGGGCGGTGTCGACGGTCATCGGTTCTTCTCCCCTCGGAGCTCCTGGACCAGGTACGTCACGACGAATCCGAGGGAGACGGTCAGCAGGACGACGGCGATGGCGGAGCCGAAGCCGACCCGGCTGGCCTCGCCGATGATGTTGTCGGTGACGAGCACCGAGAGCAGTTCGAGTCCGTTGCGGCCGTGATTGACGGCGTACACGATGTCGAAGGCGCGCAAGGACTCGATGACGGTGATGACGCCGACGATGACGTTGACCGGCCGCAGTGTGGGAAAGACGATGCGGAAGAAGGTCTGGGCCTCGCTCGCCCCGTCGATGGCGGCGGCTTCTTTCAGCGAGGTGTCGACGGCCTTGAGCCCGGCGAGGTAGAGGATCATCACATAGCCGGTGTGCCGCCAGGCCGCGGCGAGCAGGACCATCCAGATGTTCAGGTCCGGGTCCCCGAGCCAGTCGGTCGGCGACTTGGTGTCCCCGATGATCGCGTTGAGGGCGCCCTGGTCGCGGGAGAAGATGAGCTGCGCGATGAAGCCGACCACGGCGAGCGACAGCACGACCGGCATGTACAGCGTCGACTGGTAGAAGCGGCTGAACCGCACGCCCCGGTCGATGAGTACGGCGAGGAACAGTCCGAACGGCGCGGCGACGAGGCCGAGGAAGGCCAGCCAGAGCAGGTTGTGCCGGGCGGCGGGCCAGAACTGCGGGTAGTTGGTGAAGAGGTTCGCGTAGTTCTGCGTACCGACCCACTTGATGTCACCGATGCCGTCCCAGCTGGTGAAGGAGAGCACGACGGAGGCGAGGGTCGGGCCCCACACGACGGCGATGTCGAGCAGGACCGGTATGCCGAGCAGCAGACCGATGACGACGAGGTCGCGGCCGGAGAATCGCCGCGGGCCCCGTCGTTCGGTTCGCCGCCCCGAGAGGAACGACACGGTCGGTACTCCAGGTTCAGTCGGAGGCGAAGATGGTCTTCTTCTGCCGCTCGATGCCGTTGACCAGACCGTCCACATCGTTCGGGTTGCTGATGAACTGCTGGATGGCCGGGATCATGACGGTCGAGGCGAAGTCCGGCCGGGTGTCGCGGTCCAGGAACTGCGAGATCTGCTTCGCGCCGGAGACGAGCTCCACGGCCTTCTTCTGCAGCGCCGAGTACTGGGAGATGTCAGCCTGGTCGTTGACCGCGATGTTGTTGGGGTCACTCTTGAGGTAGATGTCCTCGGCCTTGCCGGTGGCCAGCCACTTCAGGAGGTCCTTGGCGCTCTCCACGTTCTTCTTGTTCTTGAGGTTCTTGGACTTCTTCGCCAGCAGGAAGCCGTCGATGGGGGCCTCGACCGCGTCCTGGCCGTGTTCCGGGTTGATGACCGGGAACGGGAAGAAGTCGATGTCCTCCTGCTCACCCTTCGGGAACTGGGCACCGGGGTGCGGCAGGCCGAAGACCGCCATGCCGGCTTCCTTCTTCTGCAGGCTGGTCGCGGCCTCCTGCCAGGTGCGGCCGTTGGCGCCCTGCTGGCAGTACGGGAGGAGCCGTCGCCAGGTGTCGAAGACCTCCTTGACCCGCTTGTCCGTCCAGGCTGCCTCGCCGGCCATCAGGCTCTTGTGGAACTCGTAGCCGTTGGTCCGCATGTTGATGTAGTCGAAGGTGCCCATCGCGGGCCAGCCGTCCTTGTCGCAGAACGCGATGGGGTCGAGCTTGTCCTTCTTCATCTGCTTGGCGAGCGCCACGTACTCGTCGAGCGTCTTGGGCGCCTGGTAGCCACGGTCGGCGAAGAGGCTCTTACGGTGGAAGACGGCCCACGGGTAGTAGTAGTACGGCGTGAGGTACTGCTTGCCGTCCTCACCGGTGGACTGGGCCTTCAGCGCTTCCGAGAAGCCCTCGTAGTGCTGCCAGTTGTCGCTGATGTCGTACAGCAGACCCTTCTTGGCGAAGAACTGCATCCGGTAGCCGGCGAACCACATGAAGACATCGTCCGGATTGCCCTGCAGGTACTTGTTGATGTTCTCCTGGAAGGTGTTGTGGTCGACGGTGTTCACCGCGATCTTGCGGCCACCGGACTGCGCCTCGTACGCCTTGAACGCATCGGCGAACGCCTTCTTCGGAATGGGGTCGGACGAATTCGACCCCAGGTGGATCGTCTTGCCGTCACCACCGGGGCCACTGCCGCATGCGGTGAGCAGCGAAGGCAGCGTGATCGCGCCCGCACCGACTGCCGCACCCCGCAACAGACTTCGCCGGGACATCCGATGTCCTGCCACACTGCCCGGCACGTCTGAACTGTCGTACGAAGAGTGCGCCATGACCCCCTCCTCCGGGATGCCAACCCAACACAACCGAACGTGCGCTTGGATCTCACCCTCAAGCCAAGGTGTCGTCAAGGGTTTTGACGAGATACCGAACAACCGTTACGGCTCCCCTTCCAACAGACTTCAACACGCCCTAACGTAATCGCGCGTCACTGACGTGCACATGACGTCATCCGATCCGGCACGAGTATGGAGGAACGTAACGATGCGTCATCTTCCAACCCGTACAACCCGCACAAGCCATGGAAGAGTCATCGGAGCGCTGACGGCCGGGCTGCTCTGTACGGCAGGAGCAACCGCTCCCGCCGTGGCGGACTCACCGGCTCCGGCCACTGCCACGGCGGCCGCCCCGCAGTCCGGCAACGGTCTCGCTCTCACCCCGCCGATGGGGTTCAACAACTGGAACTCGACCCACTGCCGGGCCGAGTTCAACGAGTCGATGGTCAAGGGCATCGCCGACATCTTCGTCGAGAAGGGCCTCAAGGACGCCGGCTACCAGTACGTCAACCTCGACGACTGCTGGGCGAAGCCGCAGCGCGACGCGGACGGCAAGCTGGAGGCCGACCCGGTGCGCTTCCCGAACGGCATCAAGGCCGTCGCGGACTATGTCCACTCCAAGGGGCTCAAGCTCGGCATCTACACCAGCGCCGGCACCAAGACGTGCGACAGCGTCGGCCTGCCGGGTGCGCTGGGCCATGAGTACAGCGATGCGCAGCAGTTCGCGGACTGGGGCGTCGACTATCTCAAGTACGACAACTGCAACAACCAGGGCGTCGATGCGAAGTTGCGCTACACGACCATGCGTGACGCGCTGGAGGCCACCGGCCGTCCCATCGTCTACAGCATCTGCGAGTGGGGCGAGAACAAGCCCTGGGAGTGGGCCGCCGACGTCGGCAATCTCTGGCGCACGACGGGCGACATCAGTGACAGTTGGGGCAGCATGCTGTCGATCATGAAGCAGAACCTGCCGCTCGCCTCCGCTGCGGGACCGGGGCACTGGAACGACCCCGACATGCTCGAAGTCGGCAACGGCGGAATGACGGACACCGAGTACCGCACCCACTTCTCCATGTGGTCCGTGATGGCGGCGCCGCTGCTGATCGGCTCCGATCTGCGCAAGGCGACACCGGAGACCTTCGAGATCCTCTCCAACCGGGAGGTCATCGCCGTCGATCAGGACCCGCTGGGCAAGCAGGGCACCGTGCTCTCCTCCACCGACGGACGGTGGGTCGTCGCCAAGGAGATGCAGGACGGCAGCCGGGTCGTGGCGCTCTTCAACGAGTCCGGGAGCGCTCAGCACATCTCGACGACCGCGAAGGCGGCGGGGCTGCCGCAGGCCGCCGCGTACACGATGCGCGACCTGTGGGACCACGCGACGTACAACACGGCAGGCGCCATCTCGGCAACCGTCCCGGCACACGGCACGGTCCTGCTGCGCGTCGCCGCCGACCGCAAGTGGGCCGCCCACCCGCCCGCCGTGGAACTGGGCCTGAACGGAAGCCCGTTGGTGGAAGCAGGCCGCACCGCGCCGCTGACGACGACGGTCACCGACCTGGGCCGTACGCCCGCCAAGAGGGTCTCCGCGGCGCTCACCGGCCCGTCCGGCTGGCAGATCAAGCCGCTGTCGCCGACCGGATCCGCGACCGTGCCGACCGGCAAGGCGCTGACCACGCGCTGGCAGGTGACGCCACCCGCGGGCACGGCCACCGGTTCGTACGATCTGACGCTCTCGGCGCAGTACCGCTCACCGGCCGGGACGCGTGTCCGGTCCTCGGTCCCGTTCCAGGCCCATGTGGTGGTGGCGCCACCGGCAGGCAGCAGCTACCTCAGCGATCTGCCGCAGCTCTCCGCCTCCAACGGCTGGGGACCGGTCGAGAAGGACACCAGCAACGGTGAGAGCGACGCGGGCGACGGCAATCCGCTGACCATCGGCGGCACGGTCTTCGACAAGGGGCTCGGGGTGCACGCGCAGAGCGCCGTCGAGTTCTACGCGGCCGGCGCGTGCAGTGCCGTGACCGCGCAGGTCGGCGTCGACGACGAGAAGGGCGTCAAGGGCACCGTGGCGTTCGAGATCTGGGCGGACGACACGAAGGTGGCGTCGACCGGGGTGCTGACCAATGTGATGGCCGCGCAGCCGATCACTGCGGATGTGAGCGGTGCGCAGGTGGTACGTCTGGTGGTCACCGACGGCGGGGACGGGGTCGACTCCGACCACGCCGACTGGGCGGACCTGCGGATGGGGTGCTGAGCAGAACGGGGTAGAGAGTCGGGTCGGCGGCTGCGCCCGGGCCGGTGCCGGGCCGGACCCCGTCCGGACCTGGCGCCGAGTCCGGGCCTGGCGCCAGATCCGGCGCGGGTGCGAAGGTCCGGCGCAGCTGCCCGGTCCGGCGCAGGTGCGAGGTCCGGTACGGGCGCCAGGTCCGGTACGAGTGCCGGGCGGGCACAGCGTACGGACCTGGTGTCACGGCTGCCCGGACGCTGGTTACGGTCCGGCCCGAACCGGACGCGGTCGAGCAGGACATTGATGACGATGGTGGCGCGGACGTGTAGTTGTCGTCAGTCCGCCGGTCGCGTCTTCAGCGCCCCCCGCGGTCGAGGGCGGCGACTTCGCGTACGGCCTCGGCGATGGCCGGGAAGTCCTTCTTGAGGAGCGCACCGTGGTTGCTGGCGACCTTCGCGCCGATCTGGATGTTCGGGTTGTGGGCGGTCACCGCATCGAGGCTGGTGCGAATCCGTTCCTGCTCGTCACCCCGGCTTCCGAAGGACGTCCCCGAAGCGACCACATACCGCACCGGAACGGTGATGCTGTCCAGCACGGGGCGCAGCTCGCGCTCGCGGGAGAGCCTGCCGAGTTCGATGTTGCTGCTCGCCTGCTGTTCTGCGGTCATCCGCGGGGCCAGGCCCGTCGGGCGCAGCAGCGGCAGGAACCAGCTCATCCGCCGGAACAGCTTCCGGATCCGCTGCTCCATGGCCTCGTCGAGCCAGTCGTACGGGAACGCGCCGTCGACCAGGACCGCGCCCAAGGCACGCTCCGGATTCCGGCCGGCCCAGTGCGCCCCGACGACCGCCCCGTAGGACCAGCCCACCACCAGCGCCCGGTCCACACCCCTGGCCGCGAGAACGGCATCGACGTCCCGGACGGCAGCCTCGAAGGAATAGTCCGCCGAACGCTTCGACCTGCCGCGGGCCCGCTCGTCGTAGGTGATGTGCCGCCACCCCGTCCCCAGTTCAGCGATGACCCGCCGCCAGTACCCCTGAGTGGCGAACTGGCCATTGAGGTAGACCACAGGGATACCGGGACCGCCGGTGTCGGTGACGGCCAGGGCCGAATCGTCAACCGGCACCATGCCGGTCCACTGCGAACTGTCCGAGGAAATACTGTTCTTCGTCATGTGTTCCACCTGGTCGCGTCAGGGGTCTCGTACGACTTCTCCAGGACCTGCACGTGGATCGCGGGCCCCTCGGGACGGACGGCCGCGTCCTCGGCGACGACCGACAGGATCTCGATCGCGGTGGGCGCGGCCGGCTGCCCCTGGTTCTGCTCCTTCAGAGGCTGCGGGCGGTGATGTCGCCGCGGGACGTGGTGGCGCGGATGTCGAGTTCGGCGGTGCCATCGTTCTTGAGGGCGTTGTTGACGCGGCCGTAGTCGGTGCCGGCGTCCAGGGCGGCCGAGACCCCGGCGGCGGCGACGACCGAGATGTCGCCGGACCGGGTGCGAAGCACGACCGTGCCGCGCACGGCCTCGTTGATCCGGATGTCGCCCCTTGCGGTGCTGATCTCCGCGGGGCCGCCCAGCCGGCCGACCTCGACGTCACCGTCGAGCACAGTGAGGCGGACGCTCGCCGCCTCGTCGATCCTGACCGAGGCCTGCGCGCCCTCGAAGGCGACGTCGCCGAGCGGTCCGATGCCCTGGAACTCGGCGCCGGCCGCCTTCACCTCGATGCGGGAGCCTGCGGGCAGCTGGACGGTCACCTCGACGGATCCGGAGGGGCCGAGGAACTGGTTCTTCGCCGAGGCCTCGATCCGCAGGACACCGTCGCCGTATGCGACCTCGGTCTGCTCCGCCGCCTTCACGTCGCGGCCCTTCGAGACGTCCACGGGCAGGACCTCGACGGTGGTGTCGGCGCGGTCTGCGGCGATGAACCGGATGCGTCCGGCGGGGATGTCCAGGACGGCGGAGATCGGGGCGGGGGTGTCGAACTTCTGCATCGTGCTCTCCTTTGACCCGTTGTTTCTGACACCGGAAACGCTACGTTGCTTTCCATAGCCGGACAACATGCTCGTTGCGCGGAATTGACATCTATGCAGGTGGAGGCCGAGAAACTGTTGCAACGGTCTCGAGAGTAACGCAACGCCGACTGTACTGATCATTGCAATGGATGAGGTGTGAACGCTATAGTGGGGGGCAAGGACCGCCATGAAGGATCACCGAGGAGATATCGCGATGCCGGGAGGCAGACTCACCCAGCAGGAACGCCAGCAGATCGCACTGGGGCTGGCCGACAGCCTCCCCTACGCCGAGATCGCCCGACGCCTCGACCGTCCGACCTCGACGATCACGCGTGAGGTGATGCGCAACGGCGGCCCCACCGCCTACCGCGCCGATCTGGCCCATCGCGCCACCGAACGCCGCGCCCACCGGCGCAGGCCCGCGTCCTCGCGAGGGCCGGAGTCGGTCCCCCAGCCGCACGGACGCGACGCCGTGACCGTGGCCGAGTACGAGGAGACGTTCACCACCGTCCTCATGGCTTCAGGCCTGACCAAGATGGCGGCCCGGGTGCTGACCTGCCTGTTCACCACCGACGCGGGCAGCCTCACCGCGTCCCAACTCGCCCAGCACCTCCAGGTCAGCCCGGCGTCCATCTCCAAGGCGATCGCCTTCCTGGAGAGCCAGAGCCTCGTCCGCCGAGAACGCGACGAACGCCGCCGCGACCGCTACGTCGTCGACGACGAACTCTTCTACCAGGCGACGATCGCCAGCGCCCGTTCCAACGACCAGCTCGTCGAAACCGCACGCCAAGGCGTCGCCGTCCTCGGCCCCCACACCCCCGCCGCCACCCGCCTGGAGAACATCGCCCGCTTCCTCGACTTCATCAGCGAAAGCATCACCCGCGCCGCCGAACAGGCCCGCGAAGTCCTCCACACCAAACCGGAAACAACCTCGAACGGCGCCGCCCGACCGAGTCCGGACCACGGATAGACAACCGTCTCGATCGTCACAGCCATGAGACGAAGTCCGGCTGCGTCCTCCGGAGAACATGGGAAGACTTCACGGGCGTCCGACCGCCGTGCTCCGGCAGTTGCCCACCTGGACCGACGGATGCCCAGCGCCGGTTTTCGTTCCGAAGTTCCTCAGCCCCCGGTCCGCGCACGGTGACGGCATCCGCCCCCGGCCGTGGTCGTTCTCACCGGTATCCGCTGTACCGATGGTCCCCAAGGCCGGTCACGGCCCGCGATTCTGCAGCCGGACCCGCCCGACGGCCGGCCCGCGTTCAGCCGCTGAGCGCCGCCGCGGCTGCCGCCTCACCAGGCCTGACCGACGATGCGGCGGCCGCTGCGCCCACCAGGCCGGCGTCCGTGCCCATCACTGCAGGGGCCACCGTGAGCTGCTGCACGAAGGAGAGCGTGGCGTAGCTGCGCAGGGCGCGGCGCAGCGGGGCGAAAAGGACGTCACCCGCGCCCGCCACTCCCCCGCCGATCACGGCGATGTCGATTTCGACGAGCGTGGCGGTGGCGGCGATTCCGGCGGCCAGCGCCTGGGCGGCACGCTCGAACGACGCGATGGCGACCGGATGTCCGGCCCGGGCGGCGGCGGCCACGGCAGCGGCTGTGGCGTCGCCGTCCGGGCCGGGCTGCCAGCCACCGTGCAGGGCGCGTCGCGCAATGTTGGGTCCGCTGGCGATCCGCTCGACGCAGCCGCGCGAACCGCACGGGCACAGGTCGCCGTCCAGGTCCACACTGATGTGACCGATGTGGCCGGCATTGCCGGTAGGGCCCGGGTGAAGCTTGCCGCCGAGGACCAGACCGCCGCCCACCCCGGTCGACACGACCAGGCACAGCGCGTTGTCATAACCGCGGGCCGCACCCAGCCAGTGCTCGGCAGCGGTCATCGCAACCCCGTCGCCGACCAGCTCGACGGGCAGTCCGCCGGCAGCCTTCCCTACCCGCTCCACCAGCGGGAAGTCGCGCCAGCCGGGAACGTTGACGGGGCTGACCGTGCCCGCCGAAGCATCCACCGGGCCGGCGCTGCCGATGCCGACGGCGGTCGCCCGCCCCCACAGCGGCGAGGCGGTCAGCTCGGCCAGCACATCCGCCACCGCACCCATCACCGTCTCGCCGCTCTCCCGGGCGGGCGTCGGCCGCTGCGCCCGTACGAGAAGCGCGCCGGTGCCGTCCACCAGGGCGCCGGCGATCTTGGTGCCGCCGATGTCGAGCGCGGCGACGAGGTCGGTATGCATCGGTGAGGGCTCCGGATGGGTGAGGGGGTGGGACCTGCATCTTCAGTAAATAGTCTGCATAGTCTCCAGTCAGCTGACAACGTTGTCCAGGGCCTATGCTCGACGCCACAGCCTCCGGCCCGCTCCGCAGCACCGACTGCGGGCCCGCCGGACAGCCCCGCACCCGACGACAGGACAGCGCACCGTGGCAGAGACCGCCCGTCATCACGAGCCCCGTTACGGCAACCGGCCGACCATGAAGGATGTCGCCGCCCGCGCCGGAGTGGGCCTCAAGACGGTCTCCCGCGTGGTCAACAGCGAGCCCGGAGTCACCCCCGACACCGAGCGCCGGGTACAGGAAGCGATCGAGGCGCTCGGTTTCCGCCGCAACGACAGCGCGCGGGTGCTCCGCAAGGGCCGCACCGCCTCCATCGGCCTGGTCCTCGAGGATCTCGCCGACCCCTTCTACGGGCCGCTGAGCCGCGCCGTGGAAGAGGTGGCCCGCGCGCACGGAGCCCTGCTCATCAACGGGTCGAGCGCGGAGGACCCGGAGCGCGAGCAGGAGCTCGTGCTCGCGCTGTGCGCCCGCCGGGTGGACGGCCTGATCGTGATCCCGGCCGGTGACGACCACCGCTATCTGGAACCGGAGATAAAGGCGGGCATCGCGACCGTCTTCGTGGACCGCCCCGCCGGCCGGATCGACGCGGACATCGTCCTCTCCGACAGCTTCGGCGGCGCCCGCGAGGGTGTCGCCCATCTGATCGCGCACGGCCACCGCCGGATCGGATTCATCGGTGACCAGCCCCGTATCCACACCGCCACCGAGCGGTTGCGCGGCTATCACGCCGCGATGGTGGACGCCGGGATCACGGTCCAGGACTCCTGGGTCTCCCTCGGCTCCACCGACCCCGCGCGGGTCCGGGCGGCGGCCGAGGCGATGCTCTCCGGCCCCGAACCCGTCACCGCCCTGTTCGCCGGCAACAACCGTGTGACGGTCACGGCGGTACGTGTGCTGGCGGACCGGGAGCGTCCGGTCGCCCTGGTCGGCTTCGACGACATCGAGCTCGCCGACCTGCTGGGCATCACGGTCATCTCCCAGGACGCCGCGGCCGTGGGCCGGACGGCGGCCGAGCACCTCTTCCGCCGGCTGGACGGCGCGGACGACGCGCCGGCGCGGGTGGAACTGCCGACGTCACTCATCGCCCGCGGCTCCGGCGAACTGCCGCCCGCCTGAGCCGGGGCGTCGGCAGAGGGCGCGATCAGCCTCCGGCGGGCGTCAGCAGCGCGTCAGCGACGGAGGTACGTGCGTAGAGGACCGAGCGTCCGGCCCGGTGCGCGGTGACCAGGCCCGCATTCCGCAGGGCCGTGAGGTGCTGGGAGACCCCGGCCGCGGACAGTCCCGAGCGCTGGGCGAGCACAGTGGTGGAGGCCGGGGTGTCGAGCTCGGTGAGGAGCAGGGTGCGGGAGCGGCCCAGGACGGCGGCGACCGCCTCACCGGCGACCGGGGTCCGCGGCTCCCAGAGGGTGCCGATACCCCGTGCCGGATACGCGAGTTGTGGCGGGTCCGGCGCCACTGAGCGCGTCAGCACCCGCGGCCAGGCGAACACGGAGGGCACCAGCAGCAGCCCCGCGCCCGAGTCGGCGCGGGTCAGGGCGCACTGCCGGCGGACGAGGCGCAGGCTGCTCTCGTCCCAACGAACCGACTCGTGCAGCTCGTTGAGGACCTGTGCGGCATCCAGCTCGGCCACCTGCCGCGCCCGGCGGAAGACATCGGCTTCGAGCAGCCGACGGATCCGGGCCCAGTAGGGTGCGAGCGCCAGCTCCCAGTAGATCTCGATCTCCGCGGCGACCTTCTCCAGCGCCGCTTCCGGTGCCTCGCCCAGCAGCCTGAGCCGCGCGGACTGCCCGAGATCCCGCTCGACGCCGAGTCTGCCGAGATCGGTCCGTACCCGCTCAGGAGAGGTCTGGCGGATCGCCTCCAACTCACCGGCGAGTTCGGGGAAAGGGGCGGGGGGAGTCGGATTGAGGAAATCCGCGAGGTAGCCACCTGCGGGGATCAGCTCAGCGAGCCACCCGCGGTCGAGCCCCGCCTCCACCAGCCGGGGCCGCACCTGTGCGGCCCACCGCCGGTGCAGCGGCGGCTCGGCCTCGGCCCGCAGCAGCCGGAAGCTGGTGACGACCTCCCACATCGGGGAGACGGCGAAGCGGGTCTGCGCCAAGTCCGCGGTGGAGAAGCTCAGTTCCGACTCCATGTGCCCCACCTGTCCGGAGTTCCCGAGCCGACCGCTCGTTGGATTCGGTCTCAGCTTAATCAATGGTCGGGCACAGCGGTCGGGCTGCACGCTCCTCGCATGTTCTCCACCTTTCGCGGCCTGCCGCCCACGGTCTGGACCCTCTTCGCCGGCACGATCATCAACCGGCTCGGCTATCTGGTCACGCCCTTCCTGGTGTTCTTCCTCGCCGCACGCGGCATCACCGGCACGCAGACCTCGTACGTCCTCGGCGCCCTGGGCGCGGGCAACCTGCTCGGACCGGCGATCGGCGGGCTGCTCGCCGATCGGATCGGCCGGCGGCCGACGATGCTCATCGGTCTCCTCGGCGCATCCGCGGCGCAGGGGGCGCTCTTCGTGGCACCGGGTGTGCCGACGATGGCCGGCGCCGCACTGCTGCTCAGTGCGACCGGAGCGATGATCAGCCCTGCCGTGTACGCGCTGATGGCCGACTCCGTGGACGCGGAGCGCCGATGGCGCGCGTACGCCCTGTTCGGCTGGGGCGTCAACATCGGTACGGCGGCGGCAGGCGTCCTCGGTGGTTTCCTCGCCGCGCACGGCTACTGGCTGCTCTTCGCGGTCGACGCCGGGACGATGCTGGCGTACGCCGTCGTCGTCGTCACCCGGGTGACCGAGACCCGCGCGGCGAAGGGCCGGACCGGGGCGCGCGACGGCGTCGGATACGGCGTCGTCCTCCGGGACCGGCTGCTGCTCGCGCTGCTCCCGCTGTTCGGGGTCCAGCTCTTCGTCTACTCGCTGACCGAGGTCGCGCTGCCACTGGCCATCCATGACAGTGCGCTCTCCCCCGCGGTCTACGGGGCGATGGCGGCGGTCAACGCGGTGCTGGTGGTGGTCCTGCAGCCGTTCGCGACAGCCCGGCTCGCCCGGTTCCCGCAGATTCCGGTCCACGCGGCGGGCAGCGTACTGATCGCCGCGGGTGTGGCGCTCACGGGTGTCGCGGACAGCGTCGTGGGCTACACGCTGTCGGTGGTCGTCTGGTCGGTCGGCGAGGCGTGCGTGTCCGGGATCGCCTCCGCGGTCGTCGCCAACCTCGCCCCGGCCCACGCACGCGGCCGCTACCAGGGAGCGTTCCAGTGGACCTGGGGGGTCTCCCGGTTCGCCGCCCTCACCGTGGGCGTCGCTCTCTACACAGGTATCGGCCCGGCCGTCCTCTGGTGGACGGCGCTGCTCGGTGGTGTCCTCTGCTCCCTCGCGCCCCTTGCCCTCGCCGGCCGGATCACACGCCGGATGGAGCACGAACTGGCGGCCTGAAGGGCCGGTGAGCCTGGTCCTCAGCCCCTGCCGAGGCGTCCGAGCGCCAGCTGCGCGAGGAGCGCCGCCGCGTCACCCAGTACGGAGTCGTCGAAGAGGGCTTCCGGGGAGTGGTTGTAGGGGGCTGTGGTGGGGTCGAGATCGGCAGGGCAAGCGCCGAGCATCAGATAGGCGGAAGGGATGTGCTGACCGATGAAGGCGAAGTCCTCGGCCCCGGCGATCGGGTTCGGCAGCTCGAAGTAGCGGTCGGCTCCGAACAGTTGGCCCGCCGTCTCGGCTGCGTACGCCGCCTCGGCGGGGTCGTTGACGGTGACCGGGTAGCCCTCGTCGACGACTGCTTCCACGGTCATCCCGTGCGCCTCCCCGATGCCGCGTACGACCCGGGGCGCCTCCTCGTGCACACGGGCCCGTGCCTCGGCGGAGAAGGACCGGATGGTCGCGGAGAACACGGCCTCGTCGGGAATGACGTTGTGGGTGGTGCCCGCGTGGAAGCTGCCGACGGTCACGACAACCGGGTCGAAGACGTCGAAGCGGCGGGTCACCATGGTCTGCAGAGCTGTTACGGCTTCGCAGGCGGCCGGGATCGGGTCCAGGCCGCTGTGCGGACTGGACCCGTGCCCGCCGCGCCCGCGCACGGTCACGTCGAGGGAATCGGCGGCGGCCAGGATCGGTCCGGGGCGGGTGCCGACGAAACCGTGCGGCAGCAGCGCGGAGGCGACATGGAGGGCGTACGCGGCCACCGGCCTGGTGCCCGCGGCATCGAGCACACCTTCGTCGACCATGACCCGGGCCCCGGCGTCGCCTTCCTCGCCGGGCTGAAACATGAACACCACGGTTCCGGCCAGTGTGTCGCGCCGCTCGCAGAGCAGCCGTACGGCGCCGACCAGTCCGGCGGTGTGCAGGTCGTGGCCGCAGGCGTGCATCACGCCGGGGATCTCGGAGGCGTACGGCAGCCCGCTCGTCTCCTGCACCGGCAGCGCGTCCATGTCGCCGCGGAGCAGCACCACCGGACCGGGCAGCGCGCCACGCAGCACGGCCGTGACCGAGGCGAGCTGTTTGCCGAGGGTGATCTCCAGGGGCAGCCCGTCCAGCGCTGCCAGTACTTTCGCCTGGGTCAGCGGCAGTTCCAGGCCGATCTCGGGCTCCCGGTGCAGGGCGCGGCGCAGCGCGACCAGTTCGGGCAGGAGCGCGGCGGCGGATCCACGGAGGTCGGCAGGGCGGCGAACTGCATCGGTCATGGCGTCTCCTCGCGAGTCGGTCCCCCTATCCTCACCGTTTTCGGCTCCCGTGCCACCTCAGTCCTCACGAGGCGGCCGGCCTGGCCGGGGAGCTCTGCGTAAACCGCTTGTCGTCTCGGTCGTACGGTCATCAGGATTGCGCCATGCCTGTCTTCGCCGCTGCTGACGGAACCGAACTCGCCTATCACCTCGTGGGTGACGGCGAACCGCTGCTCGTTCTGCCCGGCGGCCCCATGCGCGCCTCCGCCTACCTCGGCGATCTGGGTGGGCTGTCGAGCCGACGCCGACTGGTCATGCTCGACCTGCGGGGCACCGGCGACTCAGGCGTCCCCGCCGACCCGGCCACCTACCGCGTCGACCGGCAGGTGGCCGATGTGGAGGCCTTCCGCGAACACCTCGGTCTGGACCGCGTGGACGTGCTGGCGCACTCCGCGGGCGGCGATCTCGCGATCCTCCACGCGGCCCGGCATCCCTGGCGCATTCGGACCCTTACCCTGATCACCGCCCGTGCGCGTGCCCTCGGTGTCGACTTCACCGAGGAGCATCGTCGCGAAGCCGCCGCCCTGCGCACTGCCGAGCCGTGGTTCAAGACCGCGCGGGACGCGTACGATGCCGTCCGGGCAGGCTCCGCCACCGACGCCGACTGGGATGCCATCGCCCCGCTCTTCTACGGGCGTTGGGACACGGCCGCCCAGGCCCACGCAGCAGCCGACGTCGAGCAGAGCAACTACGAGGCCGCGGACATCTACGCGTCCGACGGCGCCTTCGCCCCTGCCGCGGCCCGCGACGCCATCGCCGCGCTGGACGCCCGGGTGCTGATCCTGGCGGGCGAGCTGGACAGTGGTCCGCTGCCTCGCGTCGCGGCCACTGTCGCTGGGTTGTTCTCCGACGCCGAACTCGCCGTCCAGCCGGGCGCCGGCCACTTCCCGTGGCTCGACGATCCCTTTCACTTCAGCGGGACCGTCGAGACCTTCCTGCGGGGCTGACGGTACGGCCGGAGCCCACGCCTGGTCACGGCACGGCCTGAACCACGCGCGCTACGGCGCCGTCACCGTCAGTCCCCCGCGTCGCGGCGAGGCGAAGGCGTCGAGGTCCGCCCGGGTCAGCCCCGTAAGACGGGCGACCTCGGCGGTGTCCAGGGCACCGCAGTCGATGCCGCGCAGCAGGTAGCCGCTGAGGGCCTTGGCGGTGGCGGGCTCGTCCATCACATCGCCACCCGCCTTGGCCACATATGCGGCGAGTCGGGCCGCAGCCTGTTCCAGGCCTTCGCGGTAGAAGGTGTAGACAGCCGCGTAACGGGTCGGCAGGTGGCCAGGGTGCATGTCCCAGCCCTGGTAGTAGGCGCGGGCCAGGGCTCGGCGGGTGAGGCCGTAGTGGAGTCGCCAGGCTTCGTGGACCTGGTGGGTGGGGCCGACAGGGAGGACGTTGGTCGAACCGTCGGCGACGCGCACGCCGGTGCCTGCGGCAGCCACCTGCATGACGGCCTTGGCGTGGTCCGCGGCCGGGTGGTCGCTCGCCTGGTAGGCGGCGCTGACGCCGACACAGGCGCTGTAGTCGAAGGTGCCGTAGTGCAGGCCGGTCGCGCGGCCGCGCGCGGCGTCGATCATGCGGGCCACGGCGGCGGTGCCGTCGGCGGCCAGGATCGACTGGCTGGTCTCGATCTGGATCTCGAAGCCGAGTCGGCCCGACGGCAGACCGTGGGCCTCTTCGAAGGCTTCGAGTAGCCGGACGAAGGCGGTGACCTGTTCGGGGTACGTCACCTTGGGAAGGGTGAGGATCAGGCCTTCGGGGAGGCCGCCCGCCTGCATCAGGCCGGTGAGGAAGATGTCCGTGGTGCGGATGCCCCGGTCGCGTACGGCGGCCTCCATGCACTTCATCCGGATGCCCATGTACGGGGCCGCCGTGCCGTTCTCGTACGCCTCCGAGATCAGCCGGGCGGCTCGGGCGGCCACCTCGTCCTCCTCGGCATCGGGCCGGGGTCCGTAGCCGTCCTCGAAGTCGATGCGAAGGTCCTCGACGGGCTCGCGGCTCAGCTTGGCGCGTACGCGGTCGTGGACAGGCGCGGCGAGCTCCTCCGGGATGCCGAGGACGGCTGCGAACGAGGCGGCGTCGGGGGCATGCTCGTCGAGGGCCTTCAACGCCTGGTCGCCCCAGGAGCGGATGGTGCCGGCGGTGAAGATGTCGCCGGGGACGTAGACCGTGTGGACGGGCTGGCGGGTGCCTGGGTCTCCCGGGTAGCGGCGGGCGAGCTCGGCGTCCACTGCCGTGAGGGAGGCGCTGATCTCCTCGCTGACCGCACCGGCGAGGCTCGTTGACACCTTCTCCTGCTGACCCATTTTCGGCACCCTCCACACTCTCACTGTTTCCGCTTCCCGGAATCAGTAATCCGTATAGTGAAGTTATAAGGCTGTCGGACATGCGTCAATGGTGATCAGAAACGGTCCGGGGCCGCGCGGTGAGAACACACCACGCGGCCCCGGACCGTCGAGAACGGGTACAGCTCGTCGGAGGATCAGCCCTTGCGGGTGTTGACCTCGTCGGTGAGCTGGGGGACGACCTGGAAGAGGTCGCCGACGACGCCGTAGTCGACGAGGTCGAAGATCGGGG